>JBGUSD010000071.1:0-3649 GCA_045132355.1 Candidatus Gastranaerophilaceae bacterium | reverse complement strand
TTTTTCTAAAACTTTAATATTCATTTTAACCTTTGTTACATTTTGTAACATACCCACGCCGCTTTCAATCTATACAAGGATTTTGGGGGATATTACCATAGTACAAAGAATTCCCCAAGCAAGGAGTTAGCTTGGGGAAAAATATCAGTAAAAGAGACATCAATAATATTATTATTCATGTTTTTGAATAGTCAAATTGAAGCAAAATAGTTTTTAATATATAATTTTATTATGAAGAAGATATTAGCTTTACTTGCAACAGGAATTATTTTGACAAATACCGTACTTGCAGACGAAATGAACGACAGAGTACGTATTTTATATGCCGAAAACAATATAAAAGAAGCCTTTAATGTTTTATTAAGTATCCCTGAAGACAACAGAACCTCAGAAAATTGGCTTTTGATGGGTAATATCATGCAAGATGAAAGCCGTATAGAAGACGCCGAAATGTTTTATAATCACGCAATAGCGGCAGATCCCAAAAACTACAAGGCACACTATAACCTTGGCAACATATACTTAAGTCAGGATAAGAATGAACAGGCAGTTGCTGAGTTTAAGAAGGCTGTAAGGTATAAATCCGATTTTGCATACGGATACTATAATATCGGTTGCGCATACCTAAAAATGGGCAAAGTAAAAAGTGCAAAATGGCAATTCTACAAGGCTATTGAACTAAACAATCAAGTCGCAGACTTCCATTACAATCTCGCGTACACATTCAAGCAATTAAAAAATGAAAAACAAGCAAAAATATATTTGGATTATTACAATAAACTTATTGAAAGAGAACAGTAAATGCTAAAGGGTGTTATTTTTGATTTTAACGGGACATTATTTTGGGATTCAATGTTACATTTTATCGCATGGCGTGTTTACTCAAAAATGTTAACCGGGAAGCCTTTTTCTGACGAAGAAATGCTGAAATACATGTTTGGACACACAAACGAGGACATATTAACATATGCACTCGGAAAGAAGCCGAGCAAAGAGCAACTTGACAAATACGCATCCGAGAAAGAAGCATATTACAGAAAAATGTGTCTTGAAAAACCTGAAGACTTTAAACTTGCGCCACACGCAGAAGATTTTTTGGACTATTTAAGATCAAACAACGTACCTATGGCCATTGCAACAATGTCAGAATGGTGTAATGTAGAGTTTTATATAAAAGAATTTAAACTTGAAAAATGGTTTGATTTAGACAAAATAGTATATTCTGACGGTACAATTCCCGGCAAACCCGCACCGGATATCTATCTTATTGCCGCAAAGAAATTAAACCTCGACCCGAAAGACTGTACTGTATTTGAAGACGCCGTTGCGGGACTGACATCCGCACACAAAGCCGGCATAGGTGAAATTATAGCCGTTGCATCTAACGAACCAATCGAATACTATAAAAACATACCTTATATATCTCAAATAATTACGGATTTTAATCAGGTATTATGTATAGAGAACTAGATTGGGCCAGAAATTCATTTAAGTATACTATAAAGCACTTTGAACTAAAAAAAGTGCATATGCCGTACTATCTGTGTGATGTAATGAGGCATTGGGCGGTTGCCTCGGGATGCAAACCAGTATTCTATCATATTGATGACAAATTCCTGCCTGAAAAAGATTTTTTAAAGGATGAATATATTTTATACCCAAACTATTTTGGAATATGCGACAACAATGTTGAAATTTTGGCAAAGGAATACCCAAATCTCATAGTAGACAATGCACATTCATATTTTGCAGCACCAAAAGGGATTGCCTGCTTCAATTCAAAAAAGAAGTTCTTTGAGAACGAGAATATTAGCGAATTATGGATTTTAGAAAATAAAGATGAAAGAGAAAAAAACCATAAGGCGATAGATAAAAGAAATATGATTTTTGAAAAATACAAAGCTAAATTAGGAGAAAGTAATCTTATAAAAACAGATTACAAATACAGTCCGTTTTGCTATCCATATTTAGCCAGAGACACAGAAACTGCAAACAAGCTTGCAAAAGAATTATCAGCGAATGGCCTTACAATTTATAGATATTGGAATGAACTGCCGAAAAGTTATTCTGAATACAAATTCTATTCAAGGCTTGTTCCAATCCCACTAGACAAAGACTGCCAAATATAATTATTTTTTCAAACTAAAAAGCTTTGTCACTAATTTTTTGAGCGGACTTACTCTAGGATTAAAGCAACGGTCATGAATAATTGCTTTTTGGCCTTCTTTCCACATATTAACAGCCTCAATTTCAGCCTTGCGTTCTGCTGTCTCAAAAGGATAAAACATGTCAATATCAGCTATCTTTTCCCTCACCTCAAGATTCAGGCGATTAAGTTTGCGCCTGTATAGTATATTTGGATCTAATTTTCCGTTAAAACTAACTGATTGAATATGCATAAATTCTCCTTGTGGAAAATATAAACCTTCTAAATATATTTTTTGCTATTTTTTAAATATTTTTTTAAAAAAGCTCAACATTTTATCCAAAGGACTGTGATGCTCTGCAAAATACTTATCATAAAGAATATTCTTTTGCGCATCTTCCCACTAAGCAATACTTTTTAATGCGAACTGCTTTTGTTCTTCGTTTTTACTAAAAACATTTGCAGACATAACTTTTACGCTTTTTCTTAACTCAATAAGGTTAAGATCTTTACTATATTTTCTGCTTAATCTTGCAATTCGTCTACTAGATAGAGGTAAAATCCTCATACAATGATTTTAAAATAAAAATTTTCTAATGTAATAAAAAATATACACAATTAAGCAGAAATTGAATATATTTTTTAAGTAAAAAAGGCATAATTTATATCAATCATGTCAAATATTTAAACAAAACCTAGTTCACTTTAGTTTATGCTTTAAGCAGTTTATCAATCTTTTTTAATGAGGTTTCACGTTTAACCTTTGTAACTTCTTCCTCAGGGTAAAACGGTTCCAATATTTTATTAATCTTATTTAATATGCCATCATAACATTTCTCATATGATTTACCGACACATAAATCCTTAAATGATGTTGAAGATATAATCCCCGGTTCAGGTCTATCAACGACTTTCTCCAATTCCAAGGTAATACCTTCCCAATTCCAGTTTTTTACCGGTCTTGAAACTATTTCGTAGAAAACTTTCGGATTACGTTTTTTCATACTTTCCAATATTTTGCCAAATTTCATCAAATCATAATCACTTGCGTTAGCAATAACATTATCCAGATGCCCATTATGAACGAACCTAGCGTTAAAACTTATACTATTATTGCAATTTTGAACAGAACCTACGCTTAACATAATTCTCCTTTCGATATTAAAATCATAGATACCAAAACCCGAGAATTTATTTTTTGAACACTATACATTGAATTTTTACAAAACGTTATAATAAAGTATGCAACAATCAATTTAGGGTTACATTATTCAACCATTTTACAAGTCTGTATCTAACAAACGCAAACGGACTATAAATAGTCAAAAATGATGGTAAAACCTTATCGTTATACGATAAATCTTTTATTTGATTATCCAATTTTGATTTATTTACAAATCCACCAAACGTATAAAACGGAATGATAGTTTTGTTTTTAAAATCATTGTTGACCAGAAAACTCTTGACAGGCAACGCAATATCATCTTTCCAAACAGGACTGCC
>JBGUSD010000070.1:0-3036 GCA_045132355.1 Candidatus Gastranaerophilaceae bacterium | reverse complement strand
CCCCACCCCTTGAGGAACAAAGGGAACAAACGATACGAAGTGAGTTTTGTGACCCTGTTTCCCGAAGTTATGAGTGGTGCGGGGAAGCAGTTCTGCACGAACTTTGTGAGTGCTAGAAATGCAGGGGCGGGGGGTTACAACGCCATAGACATTACTGTTGGGCAGGAATGCCCAACCTACTATTATACAAGCTTCTCCCCTCCCTAGCTAGGGAGGGGTAGTAAAGGTCTGACGTCTAACGACTAACGACTTATCAAGCTAAAGCCTGACCAATCTACAAATCGTATTCAACTTTATATCCGTGATCTACGATATTACCTGTACAATAATATGGAATACGTATATCATTGCCGTTACATCCATACTTCCAAGTAGCGGTGTCAGCGACGTAATCTAATCCACCATAATATATATATTGAGCATACATAACAGAACCCCAAGGAATAACAGTGCCTTTATTGTCAACCAAAACATCAAACTGATCTACACCAAATCGGTCTTGACCAACACCAAAACCATCTATATCAATTTCTACATCAACACACTTGCCACCGTAGATATCTTTATTTCGAGAACAATTATCCCAACCAGAACTATATTGTCTGAAGGCAATACCGTCTTTTGTAACGTACCAACCTCCTCCACCACCGGCGCTTAGCGCAACATTTTTCCCTAAGACAGTAGGAATATATTTCGGATTCCCCTTAAGGCTGCTCAATGAAGATACACGTTCATTTTGCAATATTAACTGATTTGCTGTTTCCAATGTGTTTATAGCTTTTGCTAATGATGTTGCGATATGTGCTTTTCTGTAGTTTGTAATTACTGTAGGAATTGTTAATGCTGCGACAACACCAATAATACCGAGGGTAATCAGAACTTCTGCAAGGGTGAATGCTGCTTTTTTAGAAGTTCGAAGGGCAAGAGGGCAAGATGGCAAGTTGTTGCTCAATTTTATACTTCTTAGTTGTTTAGCTACTCTATGATCAAGTTTGTACCCGACTATCTCAAACTCTTTATTCATCAGTATTTCCTCCTATATTAATATTACTGCTCATAATATAGCAGATTTTTTAATATTGGTCAAGAAAATTTGTATGGCACAAAATAGCTAAAAAAAAAGTCTCTTTGTATTTGAGACTTTGAACAATAATCTTGGGAGGAGATTTGGGGATAGTTGTACATGCATGATATAACGAGCATGCCCAAATTGTTACATGAGTAGAATAAAAATTAATAATTCTTTACATTGTATTGATTTTATATTATAATAGTTGCATGAGAAAAAGCATGCGAATTTTAATAATAAACGGAGTTAACCTCAATATGTTGGGGTTTAGAGAACCTGACCAGTACGGTACAATTACCCTAAAAGAGCTTGAAAAAGAATTGCACGCATATTCCTTTTACCTCGGGATTGACATAGAAACATTTCAAAGCAACATAGAAGGTGAAATTGTTGAAAGAATTCAGCAGGCAAGAGAACATTTTGACGGGATAGTTCTGAATGCCGGAGCATACACTCATACAAGTATTGCCATTCGTGATGCAATTGTTGCTGCCGCAATGCCTACCGTTGAAGTCCACATGTCTAATATATATAAGAGAGAAGACTTTCGCCACAAATCCATCATTGC
Source organism: Candidatus Gastranaerophilaceae bacterium (assembly GCA_045132355.1). Lineage (GTDB taxonomy): Bacteria > Cyanobacteriota > Vampirovibrionia > Gastranaerophilales > Gastranaerophilaceae > SIG32. The sequence continues at coordinate 1,399 of JBGUSD010000070.1, read as the reverse complement.
CCCTGTTTGTGTGGGACAAATTTCAGGATTTAAAGCAGAAAGCTACAAATTAGGATTGAAAGGTATTGTTAATTACCTTAAATCTTAGTGATGAGGGATAAATTCCTCAGCAGCAGCAGAAACGATAGAACATGCTTGTTCGTATGTGTAACCTTGTTCAACAAGACGATCACATAAATATTCAAATCTTTCAACAGCGGCAGCATGCTTCAAAACAAAAGCAACATCTTTGTCGCTATTAGAAACTTGAGAACGCCCGATTACTTCTGCAGGCATTTTGCCCAAATCAGTTATTTCACGGGTTTCTGCCTGAACTTCAGGCTTAACATCTTCTTTTCTCGGTTGTACATTTTGGAAATTTACATTTCCGGTTCCTTGTGCTGTGTTGTTGTTTACTTCTCTCATTGTTTAACCTTTCCGAGCCAAAGGCTTCTTTTCTGTCTCGTTTTCTCGTATCTCATGTTTTAAAACACAAGAATAAAATATTTTGCTAGTTAACACAAAAAAAAATTACAAAAATTAATATAAATTTATTTTTATGTTATTATGAATTATATAATAATAAAGGATACAGGGCAAATTATGAACTTAAATAACGTTATTAAAGATTTTGTATACAAACTTAACCTGAACAGGGTCATTAAAAACCTGCCTGATGCGGTATTTATAGTTGAACATGACGGCAGAATAGTTTGGGTAAATGACAAGGCTACAACAGTTTTTGAAGCCGGAAAAAGATTATTAAGAAATTACAATTTTGAGGATCTTGTAGACAAAGGGCGTGAAAAGATAGACAAGTCAATTGCTACAAGAACTCCAATAATAGCAGGGGCATTTACTCCTAATGCCCGTGAATTCTTTATTGAACTTAATGCAAAAAAATATCACGGAAGATATGTAGTTACGATACGCGATATTACTGCCATGACAAACGTTTTGACAAATGCAGAACAAACAAGCCAATTCAACAAAGAGAAAAATGCAATGCTTGTCAAACTTGGAAACGAAATCAAATCTCCGATAAACTCTATCGTTGGCTTCTCTCAAGCCTTAATTGACGGTATGGGCGGTGAAATAAACGAAAAACAAGATAAATACGTTAAAATTATAAACAAAAATTCTACTGATTTGCTTCATTTTATGGAAAAATTTATAGAATTTGCGTACGCAGAATCAACGTTATATGAATATGACTATCAAACCTTTGATATCGTAAACGCCATACAAAATGTCATCAGAAACAATGATCTTACAACCTCTGCAAAAGGTTTGACGATAAATTTTGACTACGAGGAACTTCCAAAAAGAACCATTTTCTCAGATGAAAAATCCGTAAAAACAATATTACAAAACCTTTTTGAAACATCAATAAAACTAACGGACACCGGTTCAATATCTT
>JBGUSD010000069.1:0-6371 GCA_045132355.1 Candidatus Gastranaerophilaceae bacterium | reverse complement strand
TCTGTAAAGCGGGAAGTAACCTGCTTCAACTGCACGTTTTTGTTCTGTCTGAGTCTTAGACATATCAATACCGTGAGCGATACAAGGTGCATAAGCAAATATGATTGATGGTCCGTCATAAGCTTCAGCTTCTTGGAATGCTTTCAGAGTTTGGTTTCTGTCAGCTCCCAATGCAACTGACGCTACGTATACATAACCGTATGACATAGACATCAAGCCCATATTTTTCTTGTATGTTGGCTTACCGCCTGTAGCGAATTTAGCAACCGCACCGGTTGGAGTTGATTTAGAAGCTTGACCGCCTGTATTTGAGTAAACCTCTGTATCAAGAACTAGTATATTAACATTCTTGTTTTGAGCAAGAACGTGGTCAATACCGCCGTAGCCGATATCGTTTGCCCATCCGTCACCACCGATAATCCAAATTGATTTATCTGTGAAGTAATCAGAAAGTTCGCTAATTTTAGCACAAGTTTCGCACATATCATCTTTATGACGAGCCAAAACTTCTTTTACTTTATTCTGTGCTTCAACGGCTTCTGGAGTTTTTGAATTATCCCAATGAGCCATAGCACCTTCCAAAGCTTCTTTTACATCAGGTTTTGCATTCGGATTTGCAAGAACTTTTTCTACATTAAGTTTCAAAAGGTCTCTGTTAGAATCTACTGCAAGTCTCATACCGAAGCCGAATTCTGCGTTATCTTCAAATAATGAGTTAGCCCAAGCAGGACCTCTGCCTTCTTTAGTTTTTGTATAAGGGATTGTTGGGAATGTACCTGAGTATATTGAAGAACAACCTGTTGCGTTTGCAACTATTGCGTTTTCACCGAATAATTGTGAAACAAGTTTTACGTATGGAGTTTCACCGCAACCTGCACAAGCGCCTGAGAATTCAAATAACGGAGTTCTAAGCATTGCGCCTTTAAGTGTTTTGGTTGTGTTTTTGCCCATTACGTTATCAGGTAATGCGTCAAAGAATTTTTCGTTTTCTCTTTCGCCCTTTTCAGCTTCTGCTTCGATAGTTGACCAAGTTAAAACTTCCTTGCCAGGAATTTTTGACATCGGACATTGGTCGATACATACGCCGCAACCTGTACAATCATCACAGTATACTTGAACCTTGAAGTGTTCGCCGTGATCGTTTGGTTTTGCAAGAACTGTCTCAAATGAAGCAGGTGCAGAAGCCAAATCTTTTTCTTCAACTAACTTGGTTCTGATAGCTGCGTGCGGACAAGCTGATGCACAGATACCGCATTGCGCGCAAGTTGCGCTGTTCCAATGAGGAACACGAGGAGCGATGCCACGTTTTTCAAGTTTTGCTGTACCTGTTGGGATAACACCATCACAGCTCATAGCTGAAACAGGGATGTCATCGCCTTTTTGTCTCATTGAAGGCTCAATGATTTTCTTAGCAAATTCAGTTGCATTATCAGGGATAAGTTTAACTTCTTCTGCGTGAGCAACACCGTCAAGAGAAGATGGAACAACGACTTCTTCAGTTGCGTTAACTGCGGCATCAATCAATGCCAAGTTCATGTTAACAACGTCATCACCTTTTTTCTTGAATGTTTTGGTTGTCATTGCTCTCATACCTTCAAGAGCTTGATCAAACGGAATAATTCCTGAAACTTTGAAGTATGCAACCATCATAACTGTGTTTGCACCTTTTCCTCTAAGGCCAGGTTGTTCCTTGATTAATTTTTCAGCATCAACGTTGTAGAATTTAACCTTCTTGTTGATGATTGTTTCTTGCATATCACGTGTCAAGTGAGCGAATGCTTCTTCCTTAGACCAAGGTGAGTTAAGTAAGAATGTACCGCCTTCTTTAATACCTTTCAATATGTCATATCTGCCGATATAAGCGTGAGCTGAGCAAGATACAAAATCAGGTGCCGTAATCAAATATGTTGATTTTATTGGTTTGTCTCCGAAACGCAGGTGAGAAACAGTTACGCCAAATGATTTTTTAGAGTCATAAGCAAAGTATGCTTGAGCATCTTTGTCTGTATATTGACCGATAATCTTAATTGAGTTTTTGTTAGCACCAACAGTACCATCTGAACCCAAGCCCCAGAACATACAGTTTGTAGTTCCTTCAGGTTCTGTAACGATGTGTTCTGAGTAATCTAATGATTTGTGAGTAACGTCATCCTCAATACCAACTGTAAATCCGTGGAAACCTTCTTTTTCAGAATGCTTGTAAACAGCCAATACCATTGACGGAGTAAATTCTTTAGAAGATAAACCGTAGCGGCCGCCGATAACTCTGATATTTTTACCTTGAAGTGCTGCAACAACATCCAAGTATAACGGTTCACCGATTGAACCTGCTTCTTTGGTTCTGTCAAGAACTGCGATTCTCTTAACTGAAGATGGAAGAGCTTCATTGAATCTCTTAACATCAAACGGTCTGTATAATCTAACCTTAACCAAACCGTATTTAGTACCGCGTTTTGCGTTTAGGTATTCAATAGTTTCTTCAATTGTTTCGCAAGCAGATCCGATAGCTACGATAACGTCAGTTGCATCAGGTGCACCAAAGTAATCGAACGGATGATATTGTCTGCCTGTAACTTTTGCAACTTTGTCCATATATTCCTGAACGATATCAGGTACTGCATCATAGTATTTGTTAACAGTTTCACGGCCCTGGAAGTAAACATCAGTGTTTTGTGCACCAACTTTACATACAGGAGCTTCAGGTCTCAAACCTCTGTTTTTGAATTCTTCAATGTATTGAGGTTCAACAAGTGAAGCAATATCTTCGTAAGAGATTTCTTCAATCTTGTGAATTTCGTGGGAAGTTCTGAATCCGTCAAAGAATTGCAGGAACGGAACTTTTGCTTTGTAAGTTGAAAGATGTGCAACAAGAGCCATATCCATTTCTTCTTGAACTGAATTAGCTGCTAACATTGCATAACCTGTGTTACGGCATCCCATAACGTCTGTATGATCACCAAATATTGCAAGTGATTGTGCTGCCAATGCACGTGCTGAGACGTGGATTACGTGCGGAAGCATTTCACCTGCTGCCTTGTGCATAACAGGAATCATAAGTAATAAACCTTGAGAAGCAGTATAAGTTGAAGTCAAAGCACCTGCCGCAAGTGAACCGTGTACAGCACCTGCTGCACCTGCTTCAGATTGCATTTCGGCAACTTTTACTTCTTTGCCCCATATGTTTTTCTTGTGTTGTGAAGCCCATTCATCAACCCATTCTCCCATTGTAGAAGAAGGTGTGATCGGGTAAATCGCGGAAACTTCGCTCAATGCATACGCAACATGTGCGGCAGCGTAGTTACCGTCTACGGTTATTGTTTTTCCTGACATTTTATGTCCTCCTTAATACTATCTACCTAACTCGTATTATCTACATGATAATACAAACATGACATTTGACCATATTTTTTGTCGTGTAAAATTATGTTAAGATTAGCATATTTTTTTGCGAACCTTGTAAAAAAATATTCTTGAGGAGTTTTACAAAATCAGGAAATTTCTATGAATATATCACCAATATCATTTTTTAATAATAACAAATATTTGGGTGTAGGTGTTGCAGCTAATGCTACTCAAAAGCCTTATGTGACGCTATCTTTGCGTGCACCTTTGACAAAAGACACAATTTCTTTTGGCGGAGGGGAAAAATATCTGGGAAAGAGAACAAGAGATGTTTCTTATCAACTGGCGTGTCGTGTTTCCTCCGAGGCAGAGCCTGTTGAGTGGAAGCTATTGGAGACGTTAAGAGATGGCTTAAAAGATGTTGTTGAATCAAAGGCACATCCTGACAACCCGATAGCAAAGGGTAATGCCGGTATCCATGGCGGAGTAAAAAATCCGCAATCTATTATTCAGAAAGCATTAGCCATGAAATTGTACAATCAGGATGAGATTGAATCTATCGCTGATATTATTCGTGCAAGAGTTTGTTTGAGGAGTTCAACTCCAGAAGATGTGGACAAAGTATTTAAATCTATAGAAAAAATGGTTAAAAGGGGTACATTTAAAGTTCTAGAGCTTGAAAACTATCGCTTACAACCGGGATCAGGGTATGCTACGCAAAAAATTCTTGATGAGTTTGAAACCGTATGTGCTTCTTGTGGTCAATATCCTGAAATTAAAAGTAAATCTATTCCGAACGGATACTCTGCTATACATTTAACAGTTGAGTATATGAACAGACCTGTTGAGATTCAGATTATGGGTACAGATATGGAAGTCGTTAAAGAAATTGAGGACTTCTATTATAAATTACGCTGCAACAAGCACCTTGCTCAAAAATATAAAAATATTGAAGATATGATGAAAGAAAAAATGAAGGGGCTTGGAGATTTTGAAATGCAGGCGTTGGAAAGATATATAAAAGACTCATATGTTCATGCAAGGAATATGGCCGGCAGGCCTACTAAGAAACGTGAAGTTACAAGAGATTTTCTCCCTTTTCCATACTTTTTGCCTCAGGAATTGAGTTATAAAAATTTGCTTGAAATGAAAGAAAAATGCGACGATGCCGCAAAGGAAGCTAAACAGGCAAAAAAGGTTAAACGGAAATAATAGCCACATTTTCTATATGGTATGTGTGGCAAAACATATCAAACGGTTGAATGCTTTTTACGGAGGCACCCTTTTCCGTGAGATATTTTAAATCTCTTGCAAGAGTTGAAGGGTTACATGAAACGTAAATTATTGTACCCTTGCATAGCTTCAATGCTGCATCAAGAGATTCTTTAGTACAACCTTTTCTTGGCGGGTCAAGAATTACGCAGTCAAATATTCTCTTTTCCTGTCTAAAAAATTTCGCGGCATCCATACAGTTTATTTCAACGTTAGATATATTATTATCAGTCAGGCTTTGTTTTGCAAGTTCGCAAGATTGATTGTTCTCTTCGACGGATACAACAAGTTTTGAAGCATCACTAACCGTAATTCCAAATGCTGATATTCCTGCATATGCATCTAAAACGGTTGGTTTTTCGTAGTTGTTTTTGATGTAATCCTTTACGTATTTAAAAATATTTTCCGCACTTTTAGGATTTATCTGGAAGAATGTATTTGCACCGATTCTGAAAACCTTGTCTAAAATCTTTTCTTCAATGTAGTCAAAGCCTTCTACGCATTCTGATTTGTCGGATAATATTACATTTGTATTTTTGGTATTATAATTCAGGCAAACACCTGATATTTCTTCAAAACTTTTAAATAATGCATTTGAAAGTTTTTTTATCTTATCAAAAGGCTTTGTGGAATTGATAACAAGGACAACAAGGCATTTACCGGTAACTGAAGAAACTCTTATGACAACGTGTCTCAGATCTCCTGTCCGTTTTTGTTCATCATATCCTGTTATTCCAAATTCGTTATTCCTTATATATTCAATTATCCGGTCGCAGATTTCCGGTTGAATCGGACAATGTTTTATATTAACTATGTCGTGTGTTGACGGCTTGTAATATCCTGCCAGAAGGCGCTTTGAAACTTTTGTTTGCGCTATCGGGTACTGTATTTTGTGCCTGTATTCCTTAATTTTTGGGCTTGGAACAGGTGCGGGGATATTTATATTTATTTTGTTGTTTGTCATTTCTTCTTGCACAACTTGTCTTTTTAATTCAAGTTGATACTCATAGTCTATAAACCCAAGCTGGCATGCTCCGCAGGCACTTTGCATAGAGCAAAACGGTGTTATCCTATGTGGTGACGGGGTCAAAACTTTCGTTACTTTTGCGTATGCGTATGATTTTTTAACCTTGGTTATTTTGATTTCTGCATAATCTTTCGGGCATGCTCCTTCTACAAAAATCACACGACCGTCAACCTTTGCTATCCCGTATCCGAGGTTTGAAAACTTTTCTATATTAACATTAAGATGTTCATTTTCTAACATACATTAATATTATATCAGAGATTTGTATATATAATTTGTTTGTTAGCAAATTTTATTTTTATGAGAGTTGTATAAAGTGATGAGAATAAACAGTATAAATACAACAACATTTGGAGCGACAAAAATAGGACATACCCCTGTTTTGTTGTGGGATAATGAAACAGATGATTACGAGCTTTATCCGGCAAACTTTGTAAAACTTGACAGAAATAATAAGTCAGATTTTGATGCTCTGTCAAAACTCGAATATTTGTGGAGTGATTCCGAATTTATTTCGTATGTTATAGGTGCTGGCAAAGCCATACTAGCTAAAAGTCCCTGCTATGAAAAGGTGGATATATATGCACTTACTACACAAAAAGATAATTTTGAAAAACTAAATGAAAATTATATAACCGGTGTAGCACAAGTTTTAGATGAATATGATGGTAAAATTCATTTGGATATATTGCAGGCAAGGCCGTTAAATGCCGGTTTTAAAGGGGTGGGC
>JBGUSD010000068.1:0-7456 GCA_045132355.1 Candidatus Gastranaerophilaceae bacterium | reverse complement strand
AAGCCTTTGTTCTGGATTTGCGTTTTGAACCACCCTTTTCAAAAGCAATCTTGCCGTCTTTAAGGATTATTCTTATTGTATCGCCGTTTGAGTACTTACCTGACAAGATTTCTTCCGCAAGTTCATCTTCAATCTTGCGTTGAATTAACCTTCTCAAAGGTCTTGCACCATAGGCCTCAGAATATCCGTTTTCTGCCAGATGATCCTTAACTTCATCGGTGACTTCGACAGACAATTCTCTTTCCTGAAGTCTTTTGAACAAATCTCTGAGCATCAGATCAACAATTTGTCTGATTTCTTCCTTGTTCAAGTGCGCAAACACGATTGTTTCATCAATACGGTTCAAGAACTCAGGTCTGAATGCTTTCTTCATTTCTTCAGTAACAGTTTCTTTAAGTTTTTCATATTTATCTTTTGATTCATCTTCAGCAGTTGAGAAACCAAGCTTAGATGTTGTTGTAATCATACTTGCACCAACGTTTGATGTCATAATTATAATTGTGTTCTTGAAGTTGATATGACGACCTTTAGAGTCTGTCAAACGTCCATCATCAAGAATTTGTAACATTATGTTGAATACATCAGGGTGCGCTTTTTCGATTTCATCGAAAAGAACAACTGAATATGGTTTTTTCCTAATAAGTTCTGTCAAATGACCTCCGTCATCATATCCGACATATCCCGGAGGAGAACCTATAAGTTTTGCAGTTGAATGTTTTTCCATAAATTCTGACATATCAACTCTTATCATGTTATCTTCAGAGCCAAATACTGCTTCTGCCAATGCTTTTGCAAGTTCTGTTTTACCAACACCTGTTGGACCACAGAAAATAAAGCTTCCGATTGGTCTGTTTGGTGATTTCAAACCGACTCTTGCACGTCTGATTGCCTTTGATATAGCAACAACCGCATCATTTTGGCCGATTACACGAGCATGAAGTGTATCCTCAAGCTTCAATAATCTTTCACTTTCACCCTCTGTAAGTTTCGTCACAGGAACACCTGTCATAAGAGCAATAACTTCAGCAACATTTTCTGCCGTAACTGTCGGTTTGTTTGCTTCGTGTTCTTCTTTCCACTTAGCAGACATTTCACGAATTTTTTCTTTCATATCTGCTTCTTCATCACGAAGTTCCGATGCTCTTTCAAACTCTTGATTCCTTATGGCATCCTCTTTGTCCTTTTTAAGAGCTCTAAGCTCTTTTTCCATTTCTTTACCTTCAGGTGAAAGCGTTGAAACTTTCAAACGAACCTTAGATGAAGCTTCATCAAGCACGTCTATTGCTTTATCAGGTAAAAATCTGTCAGTAATATATTTATTAGACAATTTTACAGCTGCAACGACAGCTTCATCAGAGATTATCAAATTATGGTGTTCTTCGTACTTGCTCTTGATACCGGAAATGATTTCAATAGATTCCTCTTCTGTCGGTTCTTCAATAATTACAGATTGGAAACGGCGTTCCAAAGCTGAATCTTTTTCTACATATTTTCTGTACTCATCAAGAGTTGTAGCACCAATTACCTGAATTTCACCACGTGACAGCGCAGGTTTCAAGATATTTGCAGCATCTATTGCACCTTCTGCCGCACCTGCACCGATAAGGGTGTGCATTTCGTCAATAACAAGAATAATGTTGCCGGCTTGTCTAATTTCATCCATAATTTTTTTAAGACGTTCTTCAAACTCACCTCTGTATTTTGTACCTGCAACCAAAAGCCCCATATCAAGCTGAATAACTTTTTTGTCATCCAAAATGTCAGGAACTTCCGCATTAACAATTCTTATTGCAAGACCTTCTGCAACTGCTGTTTTACCAACACCAGGTTCACCAATCAACACAGGGTTGTTTTTTGTTCTTCTTGCCAAAATTTGAATAACACGTTCAATTTCTTTTTCCCTGCCTACAACAGGATCAAGTCTCATTTCCTGTGCCGCAAGAGTCAAATCCCTTCCAAATTCATCAAGACTAGGAGTTTTTGTTTTTCCTCCTGAGGAACTTGAAGAAGATGATGAGCTTGAAGATGAGCCCGAACCTGATGAGGTTTGAGGTTTTGTTTCCCCAAGCATTTTAATGACATTGCTTCTGATTTTGTTCAATTCAACACCCAGATTTTCAAGAACACGAGCCGCAACGCCTTCACCTTCTCTAATCAAGCCTAAAAGAAGGTGTTCTGTACCAATATAGTTATGTCCAAGCTGTCTTGCTTCATCCCAAGATAATTCCAAAACTCTTTTTGCTCTTGGGGTAAACGGGATTTCTACCGCTACAAAACCTGAACCTCTACCGATAATTTTTTCTACTTCGGTACGAGCATCTTTAAGGTTTACTCCCATAGATTTAAGAGTTTTTGCTGCAACGCCGGTCCCCTCACCGATAAGACCAAGTAAAACTTGCTCTGTGCCGACAAAGTTATGACCGAGTCTGCGAGCCTCTTCTTGAGCCAACATTATGACCTTGATAGCTTTTTCAGTAAAACGTTCAAACATTTTTTCTCCTATCTCTTCTTATAGGATTAATTATACATCAAAAAAACAAAAGATACAAGGGGATAGACAAGAAAATAGTACGAAAAAATGGCATAAAAAAAAGAGGCTTTAGCCTCTTTATGAAAAATGGAGTTTTACTAAAATTATTGACTTACCAATCTCAATGCCTCCTGCATTAGTTCTTTGTTTGATTGAATAAGTTTATTTGTTACTTCCATTTGAAGTTTTGCCATTTGATAATATGAAATATTCGCCTTAAAATCAGAGTTTGATAATTCCAAAAGGCCTGATCTGATTTCACCTGAACCTATTACAGGCTTTCCTGATTCTTCGGTTTCTATAAATTTACCATCCTTGAACTCATACAAGGCTGCGGCATTGTGGAAATTTCTTGTGGTAATCCTATATAACGGAACAGAACGTTTGCCGCCATCTGCCTTTCCATAAATCGTTCCGTCGCCTTTTATCTCATAATCATCATATTTACCCAAATACTTACCGTTATTCGGATCTATCCACATTTTGATATTGGTAGTAGGGATATCCAAAGAACCGCCTTTAAGTGCTGTTTGTTCATATAGATCCGCACTTATGGATTTTGTACCCTGCATTATTTCACCCTTGTCATTAAGGATGTAACCTTGCACGGTATTTCCGTCTTTATCTCGGTAAACTCCTTCACCGTCAAATGTAAATTCACCCAATCTTGTGTAAATACTTTTTCCTTCAGCATTTTTTACAAGGAAAAAACCTTTACCTTCCAAGAACAGGTTTTCATTTGAAGTGCCCGGTGTTGATTTACCTTGACCTAATTTCTTGTCGTAGTCATCAGAAATCGCACCGCCTAAAAAGGTTTTGAACGTAACTTGCTTCTCTCTGAAACCCGGGGTATAGACATTTGTCATGTTATCAGCCAATACATCCATCCAATTTACTGTTGCGTATTGGGTGTTTAATGCGGTGATAAATGAATCATTCATGCTCATTCTCCTTATTATTTCTTCTGTTTTGTTGTTCTCTGTTTTGTTGTCTTGTGTAAGACAATTCATTGTATGCGATATCTTCATCATCAAATCTTTGACGAAGAGTTGATATATTTTGTTTTAAATATTCCTCTACTGCACGGTCACCCGGAATAAATTTTGCCGTAAGCGCACCGTCTTTATCTACTCTTATAATGACAGAAATATCTTTGTCAAAATCTATTCTAAAAGGCTGATTTGTCTTTACGGTTTCTGACAATGCATTCATCAATGTAGCAGATACTTTTACGTGCTTTGCAACATGCTCTGTTAATTGATTGTTTTGTAGATCAGCTACAACATTTTGCAAAGTTTTGTCAGTATCTTTTACCAACTCGGTAAAGAATTGAGCATCATCATAGTCCATACTTATATTTGTATAATCAGCCTTAACAGGAGTATCTGTCATCATTGCTATATTTGCAAGTTGTTTGTTAGCGTTCAGCAAAATATCCTGAGCAGAATTTTTCAATTCGCCAACCTGAATATTTGTAAAATCTATTTCTGCACTGAGCATAGCATTTGGATTGATTAATATATTGTCGACTATATCATCAGCCAACATTTTATTCTGAGCATCAATAACATCAACAGTTTTGTTCCCTGCATTCTTTGATGAAGCTTCCTCTGTCTTTACAGATGTTTGTTTATCCTCTTGTTTGTTTTCAACCGTCTTTTTATCTTCTGATTTGGCAAAAGATTTGTCGCTTGATGCTTTGTCCATTTCAGTTTTAAAAGATGTATCTTTATCAGATGTTTTTGCAGACGAAGTACTGCTTGTACTTGTTGAATTTGAACTACTTACTGCCTGTGATGAAGTTGTTGAACTAATATCCATTACTACCCTCTATTTTTGCTAACTCTGCAAGAATTTCTTTTTCTTCTTGCTCTAATTTTTCTTTGTTTTGTCTGAAGAACCTTACAACACCTAATTCAGAATATTGTTTTAGTTCCGCAGCTTTTTCTTCTTCAAGGTACATTTCTCTATGCCGCTCTTTGTGCTTTTCAAGAACTTTTACAGCCTGTTCAAGTTTTACTAGCTTTGCCTGCTCGATTTCAAGTTCTTGTTGGCGCTCTGCTCTTATCTGTTCAAGTTCTTCGGCCTTTTCCCAAAGATGTGTGAGGTACTTATCATAAGTGTCATACATCATCGGGTCCGCCTGCCTCATGCCGATTTTGGTATTTTTGATTTCCTCGTCATTCTTTCTTATGTTTTCTTCTGCTTCCCAGACTGCTTGTTGAGCTTTCTGTACTACCAGCAGTTGTTCTTCTTTCTTTCTGACTCGAAAATCAAGAACTTTTTGTAATCGGTATCGAAATGGCATAGTACACCTTCTTGCATACATTATGAAGGATTTAACAGACATAATAAACATCTGTTTGTAGGATATTTAATGATTTTTATAAAAAAGTCAATGTTTTCCGTTAATGATGTTCATCTTAGCTGCAGCACACAAGTTCATCAGGCTCGTCCCGAGCCTGATCGTTTTGCTTCGATTTGTATCACTTCGTTCGTGGCTCTGCTCGGGCTAAAAAAAACCACTCACAAGTGAGTGGGTCGTTTTCTGCATCCTAATGGTCTCTTTTAGTGTTTATTATTTAGGAGTTTATATGTTTTGGGGTTAATGAATCTATTTATATTTAGTGTTTCGACTACACTTAAATCTTACTCAATTATTATTGCACATATTTTTTTTCGTGTCAACTTTTTGTTCTAAAATTTTTTGTAATTTTCCCGAAATACAGTAATAGTGTAGAATTTACACTTTACAATTCTTAACATTGTGCAAGTCCGCGCTATGTTTGGGGAATAGATATTATGGGGCAATATTATTTTTAATAAAAAGGCAATTATTTAACTTGTATATACTTTATATATACAAGAGAGTATAATCAAAGGAAAAGTATGAACACTAAAACACTAAGCTTCGAGTTTTTTAACAAGATAGCAACAACAAACGCATACAAAGAAAATCCAAAAAGCACACTGTTAGACAGTGAGGCTAACCATGAATTTGTAACTGCGGTATTTAACAACCCAAATATTTCGGGAACGACAAGAGCATCCGGTGAAGCCAGCGGTGTCATGGAAAACCTATCGTTCTATAAAAGAAAACAGGACGAAATGGGTGCTACATCACAGGTAACATTTGGTACAAAATTTGATTGTTATGCATAGAGGATAATCATGGCTAATTTTATTGATGCATTTCAAAACAATAAAATAGGTAGCAACTTTGAGCTCACATACGGCGAACAAGTCGGAGCCCAACAAACTTCTGTGCAGGCAAACAATTATGCAAATCCATATAACACGAACTTTAATTTTAGAGACGGTCAGTTGTTAGCAAGGTTAAACCAATTTGATCACAACCCATTTGCATAAAAAAAGAACCTCAAAAGAGGTTCTTTTTATTTGGTATATTTTTCTATACCCCAACTGCTGATTTTGATTTTTCAATACAATCAATCAAAGTTGAAGCAACTGTTCTTTGTTCTTCTTCTGTAAGTTCAGGGAACATAGGAAGAGAAATAACCATTTCTGTATTCTTTTCAGATACAGGCAATGAACCTTTTCCAACACCCAAGTATTCATGAACTTTTTGAAGGTGAAGCGGAATAGGGTAATAAAGCATTGCACCTATACCACGTTCCTGAAGCATTTTGTGAACTTCATCTCTGTTTGGAACTTTAACTGTATATTGGTGGTACACGCAATATGTGTTATCCAATTCAACAGGAGTTTGTACGTCAGCACAATCTTTAAATAATTCGTTATAATAATATGCGTGAGCACGTCTTCTTTCGTTCCATTCTTTAATATAATTCAATTTAACTCTCAAAATTGCTGCCTGAATTTCATCAAGACGGCTGTTAACACCGATTTCATCATGGTGATAACGAATTGCACCGCCGTGGTTTCTAAGTGCAACAACACGATCTCTTAATGACTCGCTGTTTGTCATAATCAAACCGCCGTCACCCATACCGCCAAGGTTTTTAGTAGGGTAGAAGCTTAAGCAGCCGAAATCGCCGAATGTACCAACCTTTTTACCTTTGTACAATGCACCAATAGCTTGGCAGCAGTCTTCAATTACGTGAAGATTATGTTTTTTAGCAACTGCCATAATCGTATCCATATCACAAGGTTGACCGTACAAGTGAACAGGAATAATAGCTTTTGTTCTAGGTGTAATCGCAGCTTCTAATTTTGAAGCATCCATATTAAACGTATTTTCATCAATATCAACAAATACAGGTTTTGCACCAACAATGCCGATAGCTTCTGTTGTTGCAACAAATGTAAATGCAACTGTGATAACTTCATCACCCGCACCGATATCCAATGCTCTCAATGCCAAATGAAGAGCATCTGTACCTGAGTTCAAACCAACTGTATAATTACAGCCGATAAATTCTGCCAATTCTTTTTCCAAAGCTTTTGTGTTTGGGCCCAAAATATAAGAACCTGAACGCATAACTTCGCAAACTGCTTTTTCCACTTCTGCACCAATTTGTGCATACTGACGTTTTGAATCCAAAATAGGTATCATAATATAATCTCCTTTTATTCTCCTATATTTCTAGTTTATCACAGGTTTTTCATGCCTTTATATAAACTTTATATTATATAGAGGGCTATTCACAAACGGTATTTTGAGCAGGTTTTAGGCACGCAGAAATCACTCCGACCATTGTCCAATACACAAACTGCAACTGTGGCCTAAAAAATACCGTATCCACAAAACCATGCAAGGTTGCCGCAACAATTGATAACAATGCAGCAGAAACAAATATCACAGATGTAACATCCGTTGATTTTAATATAAATCTAACCGCATCCTTTATACAAACAATCAAATATACAACAAACGCAACAAGTGCAAAAATACCGCTTTCAACCGCAATTTCAAGGAATATATTATATGCACTTAAGGCGTCA
>JBGUSD010000067.1:0-29526 GCA_045132355.1 Candidatus Gastranaerophilaceae bacterium | reverse complement strand
TTATCTATGTGATTTCTTTATTGATTACATAATTTGGCCGGAAGAACTTCTAACACAAGATATCTTCAGAATCGTGACAGTTGCACATGCCCTTGACGTTGAAAACTTTGCAGACGGCAAAGCAAGGCTTTTGGAATACAAAGTAAAAGCCGAATCTTCAATCGTTAACAAAAAAATTAAAGACATCGGATTTACACAAGACACTATTATAGTCGGACTTACAAGAAATTCACAGTTATTTATTCCAAACGGTGAAACCGAAATCCTTGCAGACGACAAACTAATATTTATGGGAACACCGTACTCTCTTGATATTCTTGCCGGGACATACTTCCACGAAAACGAACAGGTAAAAACTGCAGCAATTATCGGCGGGGGAAATGTCGGGATTATGCTTGCTCAAGCTCTTGATGAAATGGAAATTAAAACAAAGATTATTGAAAAGAATTTTTCAAGATGCCAGGATTTGTCGGAGAAGCTTGAACATACACTTGTAATTCACGGAGACGGAACAAATTTAAAAATTCTTGACGAAGAAGAAATAGGCTCAAGTGATGTTGTAATAAGCGTTACAAACAATGATGAGAGAAACCTTCTCTGTTCACTTTTGTGCAAGCAACTTGGCGCAAAAAGAGTTATCTCAAGGGTTTCAAAGGTTTTGAACATACCTTTATTTGAAAAAGTCGGTATAGACGTTGCAATTTCACCAAAAAATTCCGCAATAAATGAAGTTAAAAACGATTTGGAAGAAAACAATGTTGACATTCTTGCGACAGTAGAACAAGGTCAGGGCGAGGTTTTAGAGATTTCGCTACCTGACAAATTCCACGATAAACTTGTAATGGAATTGCAAATTCCAAGACGTGCTGTTATCGGTGTTATCCAAAGGAAAAATCACATAATAATACCAAAAGGAAACACTCAGGTAAAAGCCGGTGATGTTCTGATAGTCTTTACAAAAGCAGAAGATGCACAACAAATTAAGGAATACTTCGGATAATGAGAACGAGTTATTGATTGTGTGCAATAGGTTTGATAATGATGTATGTGGGGCTTATGCTTTTGGTTCCTATTGCGGTTGCATTTTATTATCACGATTATTTTTCTGTTGTATCATTCCTGTCAGCCGGAATTTTGTCAGCAACAATTGGTTATGCGATAAGGAAATATACCACAATAGAAAACCTTAACGACATAAAAAAATCAGAAGCTCTGTTTATCGTTGCACTATCATGGCTAATGTTTTGTATGATAAGCTCTGTGCCATTTTTGTGGTATGGGTTTTCACCGATTGATGCCTTGTTTGAAGCAACTTCCGGTATCACCACAACGGGGGCTACAGTTCTGACCCACTTTGATTATCCAAAAGCGATGTTTTTCTGGAGATCTTTTACACAATGGATAGGCGGTATGGGAATTATAGTCCTGTTTATAGCAGTATTGCCTCAGTTTGCGGTAGCAGGCAGACAAATGTTTTTTGCAGAAGCTCCCGGACCGACTGAGGACAAACTTTTCCCAAGAATCAGAAACACAGCCTCTGCGCTTTGGGTAATATATTTGGGCTTAACCATAACGGCCGCAATCCTTTTAATGATTGCAGGAATGCCAAAGTTTGATGCAGTATGCAACGCTATGTCAACACTTTCTGCCGGCGGCTTTTCTCCAAACGGAGAGAGCATAATGGGATATCACTCACACCTTATAACATGGATAATACTGCTATTTATGTTTTTTGCGGGTGCAAGTTTCATATTACAGTTGAGGGTAATCACACAGAAGAACCCATTTTTACTGTTTAAGAGCGAAGAATTTAGATTTTATACATATACTATTTTGGGGCTTGGCTCTGCAATAGCGTTGGTATTGTTTTTCAATCACCAATATAATTTCTTTGATTGTATAACGGCGGCATTTTATCAGGTGTTAAGTATTGCAACGTCAACTGGTAGTGCGGCATATAACTATCAAGAATGGGGTTTTACAGCAAAGATTCTGTTATTTATTGCGATGTTCACAGGCTCTTGCGCAGGATCTGCAGGTGCAGGTATCAAAATGACCAGATGGCTTTTGATTTTCAAATCAATGAAGACAGAAATTAAAAAACTCCTTCACCCTAATGCAGTTATGAACATAAAAGTAGATAATACAATCATTCAGCCTGAAATTGTAAAACAGGTAATAGTATTTGTATTCTTCTATTTTCTGATATATGCAATATCATCAATCGCTTTGGCTATAACAGAACAGGATGCCGTTATCGGAATCACCGGTTCTATTGCATCACTGGGTGATATCGGGCCTGCTTTTGGCGGAGTAATCGGGCCAATGGGTAATTATAGTACATTACACCCTATTTCAAAACTGATATTTATGACTAATATGCTGGTTGGACGTCTGGAATTGATTCCGTTTTTGATAATGTTCCAGCACGACTTTTGGACAATTAAACAGAAATAATGTAAGTTGTTAAAATGGTTATAGAATAGACCACTATGCCATTCCACTAAATAAATGATTACAATGAACAAAACATATGTTTTAATCGTTGTATGTATGTGAATAGCAAAAAATTCAATTTTCATATAAAAAATCTAATAGCGTTATGTATCTCTATCACCCTTTTGACAGGGTTATCTGCCAATGCTATTGAAGAAACAATAAAAAAAGACAGTTCTCTGTCACTTCAGGACTGCATTAAAATTGCGCTAAACAATAGTCCGGTGATCAAAAAATTCAGATATAACTACCGAATGGCAAAAGCAAATGTCGGTAAAGCAAGATCCGCATATTTCCCAACAATCGGAATCGGTACAGGCTACAATATAACACATACACATGCAAGAAGGCTTTCAGACACAGTTCACCCGTTTAGTGCGGAAGCATCTCTAAATCAGCTTATTTGGAACTTTGGCAAAACTAACGCAAATATCAGAATGCAAAAGTTCAATATGATAACGGCCTTATACAACTTTGAAAATACCGTTCTTGACTCAATTTTTGAAGTAAAAACATATTACTATGGAGTTTTGGCAGCGAAAGCAGGCGTTGACATAAATGATGCCTACGTGCAAATAAACGAAAGAAACTACCAAAGAACAAAGGCCTATTTTGAAGAAGGTATCAAATCCAAAATCGACCTTGTTAATGCAGAAGTGAACCTTAGCGATTCAAAAGTATCACTTGTTGAAGCCCAAAAATCCTACAAAAATTCAATGGTCAAACTTAACAACTCAATGTACGTAGCCTATGCACCGGAATATGAAATCGAACCGACAGAAACCTTCAATGATTTAGGATTGTATATCATAGATCTTGAGGAACTAGACAAGAAAAACGATTTGAGTGTATTGCCGGCAAACGTTGATGATGCAACACTTTTGGCAAGTGCAGAAAAAACAGATATATTAACAAATTACAAGTTTGAAGAGTTTCCGTATACATTTGAAAAAGCAGTAGAAATTGCGTACGAAAACAGACCTGATTTGAAAGCCTACGAATCAACCCTGAAGGCGATGAAAGAACAGTTACTCTATATTAAACGAGAATATTACCCTGAAATTACGGCCCGCGCAGGATACGGATTTAGGGATACAAACTCAACAAACACAATGAATGTCGGGGTAAATGTATCAAGCTCTTTGAATATTATGGGTAAAAAATACGAAATAGACGCAGGCAAACTTCAGGTAGATTTAGCTCAAAACGAGATAGATTTACTTAAACAAAACATTTATTTTGAAGTCCAAAACGCATATATAAATATGATTGAGCTGGAAAAACAAGTTCCACTTTTAGCCGTTAAAGTAAGACAAACCCTTGAAAACTTTGAACTTGCAGACGGGAGATATTCGGTAGGACTTGGTGATTATATAGAATTACAAGATGCAAAAGTACAATATAACAACGCTCAACACACATACGTTGAAGCAATATACAGGTATCACGTGGCAAGAGCAAACCTCGAACGGTTAATCGCACTTCCGCAAAATATCACAATATCAGTTGAGGATAAAAAATGAGAATCAAAAAAAGATACATTTTAATAGCTGCAATAGCATTATTGGCGGTAGGAATATTAGTTTTTACGCACAAAACCGTGCATAAAGTAAAATACAACACGCACTCTCTTGAAAAATGCACAATAACGCAAGTTGTTGAAGCATCAGGTACTATAAACCCTGTCAACACGGTCAGTGTAGGTTCAACAGTATCAGGGCTGATAAAAGAAATCTATGTGGATTTCAACTCAGAAGTCAAAAAAGGGCAAATTTTAGCTCAAATCGACCCTGCAAACTTTCAAGCATCTGTAGATCAGGCAACAGCACAGATAAATAATGCAGAGGCAGGACTTGCAAGGCTTAATGCCGTTACAGAAATGTCAAGAAAAACTTATGAAAGGTACAAAAACCTTTATGCCAAAAACTTTATCGCAAAAAGTGAACTTGATCAGGCAGAAAGCGATTATCTTGCAAATTTGGCACAAATCGGAGCCCAAAGAGCACAAATATCACAGGCCAGAGCCTCATATCATACTGCAATGACAAACCTTGGGTACACAAAAATTATAGCGCCTGTTGACGGGACAATAATTTCACGTAAAATAGACCTTGGACAACCTGTTGCCGCAAGTTTCCAGGCTCCTGAATTATTTACTATTGCACAAGATTTGACAAAAATGCAAATAGAAGTAAGCGTATCAGAAGCCGATATAGGAAAAGTTAAAGAAGGTCAGGAAGTAACCTACGCACTTGACGGATACCCTGACACAGACTTTAAAGGAAAAGTAACTCAAGTCCGACTATCACCTACAACTGTTTCTAACGTCGTAACCTATACAGTAATTGTTGACGTTGATAATGAAGACTATAAACTTAAACCGGGAATGACCGCAAACGTATCAATTATCACAAGCAAAAGTGAAGATGTACTGTGTGCACCAAATATATCACTAAAATTCACCCCTGACACAACAGGTCCGAAATATAAACAACAGGGCTTGTGGGTTTTAGAAAACGACAAACCGAAACGTTACGAAATAACTACAGGCGCAAGTGATGACAACGTAACAGAAGTCAGCGGCAAAGGACTTGTAGAAGGTCATAAAGTAATAACGGGAATAGAAGGACAATCTAAGAAAAAGCCTACCCGTATGCCAAGGATATAAAATGACACTTATAAGAGTTAAAAATGCAGTAAAAACATACAAAATGGGCGAAGAAGAATTTTTCGCTCTGAATGACATCTCCTTCTCCGTTGAAGAAGGGGAATTTGTCGCAATAATGGGCGCATCAGGCTCCGGCAAATCAACGTGTATGAATATGCTCGGAACACTTGACAAACCGACATCAGGAGAATACTACCTGGATGACATTGACGTATTCTCATTGACATCAGACCAATTATCAGACATAAGAAATAACAAAATAGGCTTTGTTTTTCAAGGTTTCAACCTTATATCAAGAACGTCAGCCATTGATAACGTTGCAATGCCTATGATATACAAAGGGATTCCGGAAAAAGAACGTTATGAAAAAGCAAGAGAAGCTTTAAAAATAGTTGGCTTGGAATCAAAAGAGGCAAATATGCCTTCACAAATGTCAGGCGGGCAGCAACAAAGGGTAGCTATTGCACGTGCAATAGTAAATGACGCCCCGCTTATCCTTGCTGACGAACCTACAGGTAACCTTGATACCAAAACAAGTATTGATGTAATGGAATTTTTTGTGAGATTAAACGAAAAATACGGTAAAACCGTAGTTCTTGTAACTCACGAACCGGATATTGCCCAATACACAAAGAGAATAATAAAATTCAAAGACGGCAAAATCATCTCTGATACACCAAAAGATGAATGGCTTAAAACCAGAACAAAGGAAACATAATGATAGATTTTAAATCAACACTAAAAATAGCAATGAATTCGCTAAAAGTGAACAAAATGAGATCAGCCCTGACGTCATTGGGCATAATCATTGGTGTTGCTGCAGTTATTGCAATGCTGGCGATAGGTTCCGGAACAAATAAACAAGTTCAAGAGAACATGGAATCAATGGGCTCAAACCTTTTGACCATCAGATCCTCAACTGCAAGAACAGGCGGGGTATCGATGGGCATGGGTTCAAAACCTACACTAACCGTTAAAGATTCAGTTGCAATCAAAAAAAACGCAAGAGGAGTTGAAGCTGTTGCGCCATTGATGAGTTCATCGAAACAGGTTATGTACGGAAACCAAAACTGGCAAACAACAATTTATGGGGTAACTCCGCCATATATGCATGTCAAAAACTATGAAATAGCGCTTGGAAAAAGTTTTACTTCAGATGATGACAGAAATGCGGCAAAGGTAGCCATTATAGGCTCAACCGTAGAAACAGAATTGTTTGGAGACATAGAAGCGGTCGGAAAAACAATAAGAATCGGTAACGTCCCTTTTAAAGTAATCGGTACTTTAAAAGCAAAAGGTCAGGCCGGACCTTTTGATCAGGATGATTTAATCCTAATCCCGTTGACAACGGCACAAAGAAAAATTTTCGGTACGGATTTTCCGGGATCTGTTAATCAGATATTAGTTAAAGCCGCATCTGTCGAAGACAGCTCTCTTGCGGAAAAGGATATTGAAGAGGTCTTGAGAGCAAGACATAATCTTGGCAAGTCACAAGATAATGACTTTGAAATAAGAAATAATGCTGAATTTCAAGAGACTATGAAGGCTAACATAAAGTCAATTACCGTATTTTTAATATTTGTTGCCGCTATTTCCTTACTTGTAGGGGGTATAGGCGTAATGAACATTATGCTTGTATCAGTTACTGAAAGGACAAAAGAAATAGGTATAAGAATGGCAATTGGTGCAAGAGCACGAGATATAAGGCTTCAATTTTTAGTCGAAGCGCTTGTCCTGGCCCTTGTCGGTGGACTTCTGGGAGTTGTAATAGGTATAGCGGTCGCATTTATATTTGGACAAATAGCGGACAGACCCGTTGTATTCACCATATTACCAATATTAGTATCATTCTCATTCTCAGGGCTTGTCGGTATAATCTTCGGTTTCTACCCTGCATACAAGGCTTCTCTTTTGAACCCTATTGATGCATTGAGATATGAATAACTATTCCAATGCTTCTAATAACGCTATTTTCATAGCATCAACGCTAGGAGTTTTACCTGTCGAAATTTCTTCTGCCGCAACAGCTTGTCCTATTAGCATATCAACACCGTTTACAGTTCTGTAGCCTAAGCTCTCCGCTATTTTTAAGAAAATTGTTTTTTTAGGGTTATAAATAACATCATAAACTAAAGCCCCTTGCGGCAAGGTTTCCATCTGATATTTTTCAATAGGAGTCATATCGGCGGAATATCCAAGCATTCCGATAGGTGTTGCATTAACCAAAATATCAATCATAGATAAATCCCTGATGTTTTCTATCTGATATGCGTCAAACTGAACATTAGGAAATATTCTACGCATATAATTAAGCAATTTTATTGTATTTGGAATATTTCTCGTATAAAATCTTATTTCCTTAACTCCCGCTTCTGCCAGAGCAACTGTTGCAGCACGACTTGCACCACCTGTACCCAGAACGCCTGCGACTTTCCCTGACAAGACAAAATCGCTTGGAATAGCCTTTTTAAACCCTATAACATCTGTATTATAACCTTTCAAGGTTCTGTCAGGGTTTATTACAACAGTATTTATAGCGCTTGCAATATCTGCAAACCTATCCACCTCGTCAACAAACAGTGCAACAGGAAGTTTCAAAGGAATTGTTACGTTAAACCCTTTATAATTGCCGTTTTTTAGGTTCTTTATTTGATTTACAAGATCTTCCGGATCGGTTTCTAATATTTCATAACTTCCATCCAGCCCAATACTTTTAAACCCGGCTTTGTGAATAACTTCAGATAAGGAATGCCCTAAAGGATAACCTATTATTGCGAACTTGTTTTCTCGCTTGTCAACGATAGGCTCAGGCTCTGGCAAAACAGATGTAGGGGTTTGCACAACAGGTTGCGGTTCTAATTGAGGTTGCGCAACAGGTGTCGGAGAAACAACCTGTTCAGGTTGAGGTGTACTATACGTCTGTGCAGAAGGTGTTGGCGCACTTTGGGCAGAGCTGCCGCCTCTGAGTTCTTCCACAGACACACCAAGTTTTTTAGCTTTTTTTTGAAGATATTTTTCGTATAAATCCTTATTCAGCACTCTCTGCCACCTCTTTTTTATAACCACATTTTGAGCAAACAATATTTTCGCCGTTTTTCAAAACTTTTTTCACAAACAAAGAACCGCATTTCGGACATTTTTCATCGACAGGTTCATTCCACAAAACGAAATCGCAATCAGGATATTTGTTACACCCAAAAAATATTGTGCCTCTTTTTGACTTCCGCTCAACGATTTCGCCTTGTCCGCATTTTGGACAAGTTACACCCGTTTTTCTGTGGTATGGTTTTCTGTTTTTGCAATCTTCATTGACACATTCCATATATTTACCGTAAGGCCCTGTTTTAAAGACCATATCGCCGCCGCACTTGTCACATTTTTCATCACAAACTTCAACCGGTTTGGATTCTGCGTCATCACTATTTTCTATATGTTCTGATAAAACATCAAGCGACATAATCGTTTTACAATCGGGATACCCTGAACAGCCAAGGAATTGTGACCCGTTTTTACCCGTTCTGACAACCATTGGCTTTCCGCAATTAGGGCAATTAACCCCGGATTCAATAGTAATTTTGTGAGCAGTTTTCATAACCGCATTCACTTCTTCCATGAACGGATCATAAAAATCTCTCAAAACTTTATTCCAAATTGCTTTTTTCTCTGCAATTTTATCAAGTTTTTCTTCCATGCCTGCGGTAAATTTGTAATCCATAATATCCGCAAACTGTTCTACAAGCTGTTTTGAAACCGCACGACCAAGTATTGTAGGATGAAGTGCCTTATCCTTTTTTTCGACATATTTTCTTGTCTGAATAACTGTAATAATGGTTGCATAAGTTGACGGTCTGCCGATACCGTATTCTTCCAAAGCTTTGACTAATGATGCTTCATTATATCTTGGAGGCGGTTGGGTAAAGTGTTGTTTTGGATTTAACTTTCTGCAATCAACTTTATCGCCTTTTTCAAGGTCAGGAATTTTGCTATCAGCTTCTTTTTCATCTTCTTCTGCGTCATTATAAAGTTTTAGAAAGCCGTCAAAGGTTATTTTATTTGTTCCTGCCTTGAGCGTATAATCACCTGCTGTAATTTCTATTGATTTGTTTGCGATTTCGGCATTTGCCATTTGAGAAGACATAAATTTATCCCAAATAAGCTTGTATAATCTGTACTGATCATTATCAAGATACTGTTTTATACTTTCAGGCGTTCTTTCAGGATAAGACGGTCTTATAGCTTCGTGTGCATCTTGAACGTTTTGTTTTCCTTTTACATACACATTCGGATTTTCAGGGTAGTATTTTTCGCCATAGTTATTCAAAATAAAATCTTTTGCCATTGCCATAGCATCATCAGACACACGAACACTATCTGTTCTCATATACGTAATCAAACCGACAGGAGTTCCGTCAATTTCCATACCTTCATAAAGCTTTTGTGCAACCTGCATTGTTTTTTGAACCCCGAATCCAAGCTTGGAGCTTGCGGCACGTTGAAGGGTTGAGGTTATAAACGGTGCCGTTGGTTTTCGTTTTGTCGTCTTATTAGTAACTTTTGAGACATTGAAATCTGACTTTGAAAGATATTCTACGACTTTTTGTGCAGCTTCTTCATTTGGTATATCTTTTTCAATCGATTTGTCTTTATACTTTGACACCTCTGCCTCAAATGTCTTCTCACCTTTTGCAAGTTCTGCATGAATAGACCAATACTCCTGAGGAACAAAAGCTTCAATTTCTTCTTCTCTCTCACAAATCATTCTGAGAGCAACTGACTGAACTCTGCCTGCTGAAAGATTATAATTCCCCATCTGTTTCCACAACACAGGGCTGAGCTTGTAACCTACAAGTTTATCCAAAATTTGCCTTGTTTGTTGGGCCTGAACCATATCCATATCGATAGCTCTCGGGTGCTCGACAGAATATTTTACGGCCTTAGGTGTAATTTCGTTGAATTCAATTCTTTTTATTTTATCGTCAGGAACTTTCAATACCTGGCGAACATGCCATGCAATAGCTTCTCCCTCCCGGTCAGGGTCGGATGCGATATAAATATTATCAAATTTCTTTGCAAGATCATTAAGTTTACGTACAACAGCTTGTTTGCCCGGAATTATTTCAAATTTGGGTTCGAAATTATTATCCGCATCAAAGCCAAGATTGTCAGTTTTTGGATCTTTTGTAGGCAGATTCCTTATATGACCATAACTTGCCTCTATTTGAAACCCGTCACCCAAAATCTTTTTAATAGTCTTTGATTTTGCGGGAGACTCAACTATTACTAATGATTTTTCTTTTTTTGCTGTTGTCATGACTTTTTATATCTATCTCCACCGACTTGTTTTATTATGCCTTTAAGCTCCATTGTTGTCAAGTCGGTCAGTAATGTTTCTATATCCAAATCTGTTATTTTAATCAATTCATCCACGCCTTTTTCCTCTATTTCCAAGGCATTATATATTTTTTCTTCATTGTCGTTTAAATCAGGCTTGTTTAAATTCAGATCTTTTTGACTTTGCAGTTCCCAACCGAGAGCATTTAAAATATCTTCAGCACAGGTCACAAGTGTTGCTCCCGTTTTTAAAAGTTTATAAATACCTTCTGTATTAGGATTTGAAATCAAACCTGGCATACACATCAACTCTCTGCCCTGCTCCAACGTCAAATTTGCCGTAATCAACGCTCCGCTTTTTAGTGATGCTTCCGCAACCAGTGTTCCGTATGATAAACCCGACACAATTCTGTTTCTTTGAGGAAATCTGAATTTCAAAGGTTCAAAAGTAGGGTAATACTCACTTACAACCGCACCACAACCGTTTTCAATTCTTTCATACAAATGTTTGTTCGTTGTCGGATAAAAGTAATCCAAGCCGCTTGCGATGACACCTATTGTCTTCAAATTATTATCCAATGCAGACAAATGCGCCTGAGAATCAATTCCTGCAGCAAGTCCTGAAACTATGCACACATCGGTATTCCTGAGTTGTGAAATAATTTTATCAAGTTCTTCTTTTGCGTGATAACTAGCTTTTCTTGAACCAACAACAGCAAGAGTTCTTTCAAGGTTACAAATATCCAGACTTCCTCTGTAATACAAAACCGCAGGCGGATTATCTATATTTTTTAACATCCTTGGGTATTTTTCATCCTCTAGTGTCAAAAACTTTATATTACGTTTGTATATTTCGTCATAAACTTTATCGGGATTTGTTTTGTTCCGTTGTTCAACAAATTGCTCCGCTTTTTTAATATTTAAACCGTCAATTTGCGACAAATCTTTCAAGGAAGCATTAAAAGCAGATTCTATATCCCCAAAATAATCATACAAACGTTTTATAAATCTGCTATCAATTTGTTCTATTGATGATAAAGCTACCCAATACTTATTTTTCATTATTGTTAATTTTCTCAATCAACTTTTTAACGTTATCTTTTTCCTCTTGCGGTACATCAAGATTTATATAATCTTCAAAATACTCAATCGCATCTGCAAAATCGCCTCTTGCCATGAACAGTATTCCTGCCTTCTTGTACGCAGGCGGGAACTTGTCATTAACGGTTATTGCCTTTAGATAATTTGAAATTGCCTTGTCTATTTCATCATTGGCTTCATAACTTTGTGCAAGGTAATAATATATAAATTCATTGTTTTCTTTGTACTCTAAAACATTTTCAAAGTTTTCTGCAGCAAGTTCATAATTCCCCAGTTCAAAATGGACCTTGCCCAAATCATAATACGCATCGTAATTATCAGGTTGTTTTTCCAGCACTTTTTCCAATTCATCTATAGCCATATCAAGCCTTGCATCTTCCATATAGAATCTTGCAAGATAATGAGACAAAATTATATCGTCAGGTAATTCATATATTCCGTTTGTCAAAAGTGCAATACCATGCTCAAAATCACGTTGTCTGTAATATATATCAGACAAATTGATGTATGCCTGAGGTATTTTTGGATTTAACTCAAGGCATTTTAAGTAATTTTTTTCTGCCTTTTCCAAATCACCTTTATTTGCATAGCACAATGCCAAATTGTTATACGCTTCCGCATTTTCCGGATTTTGCTCCAAAAAAGAGGTAAAGCCGTTTATGGCATCATCCCAATTTTTCTTTTTAAAACTTTCTATGGCTTTTTCTATTGTTTGCATTTTTCCTGCCTTATAAACCTAAAGTCATACCTGAATCCGAACCTGAGCCGACATTTTTGATGACAGTTCTTGTATTACCTTCTGCATGAAAATCTTTTGGAGTAATTGTCATTCTAATTTTGTCCGCATAAATGGTTCTTACACCCTGTGTAATACTTGATCTGCCGGTAAAATATATCTCGTTCGGTTTATTTGTAACTTTATCAGGATAGAAAGTAATTTTCGGGCCTACAGCGTAATAATCCTGATACCAAACATGGACACTTCCACTTGCATTATAAATATTCTTGCGTTTATTATATTCCTGATAATTTGATTTTAATACAAGCTTTTCCCCACTCTCCATGGTTGCTTTTGAGGTAGTATTACCCGTTGCAACAAGAATCTCAGTGGATGGATCATACACAAATTTGTCAGCAAATGATTCATTATTTTTCTCTTTTACACGAGCATTGCCTGTTAAAATTATACTTCTCAAATCACCACTTTTGTCTGTTTTTATAGTTGCGTGATTTGAGTATGTTTCAATCTCTTTGTACTGAATTGTTACTGTTCCATCTGCTTCCATTATACCGGTTTTTGTGTCATATTCCTGCTCATTTGCATTGATAACAACAACCGGAGTCTTGCCTTCAAAAACAATAGATTGGGTATCACCCTCAGCTTTGATAATTTTTGTTATTAAAGAAACCTTCAAAATATTTGCTTTAACTTCTCTTTTTTTATTCTTCTTTATTTCAAAGGCATACGGTTTATCGTAAAAAGTTGCCGTATCAAGTTCTTGTTTTTCTGTCATACTCACATCGGCATTTTTACCGATAACTTTAAGATCATCCAACGATACGTTAACATCTCCCTCAAACTTAATTTTGTTATCGTTCTCATTGTATGTCTGGGTTTTAGACTCTATAACAAGGTCAGATGCACTGACACCCACACCCGCAATTATCAACAATACCAACGCTGTTAATACCTTTTTCATTTCTTCTCCTCATATATTTTAGAAGTTGTTTTTCCAATTATTTTAAAACTTTCAAAGTCAGGACTAATCTCGACTTCTTCAGCCAAAGCCAAGAACTCGCTTCCTCTTGTAATCTTTACATTACCATGGGCCGTAATCGGAACACCGCTGCCGGCATAACGAAGTCTGTCGGCCCTCAGTGTTGTGTAATCTTTGAGCACAATGAATGTATCCTGATATAATACTATAGTTTTTTTGGAAGCATTATATGTGCCTTTTGAAGACTGAAAACTCATGGAAACTTCGTTATCTTTATAGAAGTTTCCTATAACATTATCCATCAAGGCAACTTCATTATTACTATCATATTGCCCTGTTTCACCGTACATTTCCCAATATTTTGTTTTATCCTTGGTTTCCGTAAGAACAATGCCGTTAACGGTAGCTTCCTGTCTGTCTTTATCAAGTGAGAGCTGGCTTCTGTTGAAGTCATGCGTAATAATTCCTGCAGAAATAAATGCCCACAAAAGAACAACTGATATCCCCACAAAACCAATTATATATGCTTTCCGTTTTTTGCTGAGTTCACTCCACTTCATATCAGCATTATAGCATAAAGTGAAAAGTATCAATTAAAACGTGAAAAGTTCTTTACATTTTATACTAATGTAAAGAACATAAATAGATATTTTTGTTATTCTGTTAACCTCTTTTATTCTTTGTGATATAATTTAAACGAGATTAGGGAAATAAGAGGATTATTTTATGAGATATGACGCAGGTGAAGTTATAACCGCAATGGTTACGCCTATGAACGAAAAGAGAGAAATTGACTACAACCATGTTGAATCTCTGGCACAACATTTGATTAATCATGGAAGTGATGCTCTTTTGGTTTGCGGCACGACAGGAGAATCTCCTACACTTACTCACGAAGAAGAAAATGAATTGATAAGCACAGTAAAACGTGCGGCAGCAAACAAAGCAAAAGTTATTGCAGGAGTCGGCTCAAATTGCACAGAAACTGCGGTAAAAACTTCTAAATGGGCTGAAAAAGAGGAAGTTGACGCAATTCTTTCCGTTGTTCCATACTACAACAAACCATCACAAAGGGGCATTATAGAGCATTTCTCAGCGGTTGCCCAAGCTGTTGATTTGCCGATAATATTGTACAATATACCGTCAAGAACAGGTGTTACAATGAAGCCTGAAACAATAGGATATCTGGCGGGTAAATATCAAAATATTGTTGGTCTAAAACAAAGCTGTGCCGACCTTGAAATGCTAAGTGAAATCAAATTGTGCTGTCCTGAAGACTTTACAATATACTCAGGTGATGACAGTTTGACATTACCAATGCTGTCACTTGGCGCACACGGGGTAATATCTGTTGCATCACACTTGTTTGGTTCTGAAATCAAGTCAATGATAAGAAACTTCAAAACAGGTGAGCCTTTGGCTGCAAGAAACATGCACCTGAAATTGTATGATATATTTAAAAAATTGTTTATGGCGCCAAATCCTGTTCCTGTAAAGGCAGCTTTGGCTCATAGAGGATTGATTAAAGAATATGTAAGAAGACCTTTGGTTGAGCTTAGTGAAGATGAAAAGATTATTCTTTTCTCTGCAATCGAGACCTTCGCACAAAATTAGCCGAGTTCGGTTATAAAACAAAAGAGTATTTTTGATAGAATTACATAAAAGAGGACAAGAAAGTGAAAAACAAAATTATTATGTTTTGGGCAATTGTAATCATTGTTATAGCTTCACTGATTACAATAAAAGTAAAGCCTACAAAACTTGGTCTGGACCTTGTTGGAGGTTCAAGATTTTTACTTCAGGCACAAACTGAAGGTACAAATTTCGCTAAAGTTACCCCTGAGATTATGGGACGTTTAAAACTTGCGATTGAAAGACGTGTAAACCCTAAAGGCGTTTCAGAAACTCTTGTACAAATCACCGATGATGACAAGATTTTGGTAGAAATTCCTAAAAAAGGCGGAGCAAACGAGCTTGAAAAAACAAAAGCTGATTTAGGTAAAACAGCAAAACTTGAATTCAAAAAAGAGGCACCCGGTCCAAACGGATCAATTGTTTGGGTATCAACAGGGTTAACCGGTAGCGAACTTACTAAATCAGATGTACAGGTTAACGCAGCAGGCAAATGGGAAATATCATTGGAATTCAATAGTGAAGGTTCACAAAAATTCTATGACTTAACTCAAGAGCTTGTCGGGAAGAGAATGGCAATCTTCTTTGATGAGGATATGCTTTCAGATCCGAGAGTTAACGAACCTATATATGGCGGACACGCAGTTATCACCGGAGATTTTACGGCAGAAGAGGCAAGACAAATATCAGACCTTCTGAATGCCGGAGCATTGCCTATACCGGCAAAGATCATTGAAGAAAACATGGTTGGTCCGACACTCGGTGCTGACAGTTTGGCAAAATCACAGGTAGCAGGTATTATCGGTCTTGGACTTGTAATGTTATTTATGCTTTGCTATTACAGATTGCCTGGTTTGATTGCTGACGTGGCACTTATCATATACAGTATTATATTGTTTGCAATATTCAAGGTTGTGGGCGTAACGCTTACACTTGCAGGTATAGCAGGTTTCATACTGTCAGTCGGTATGGCAGTTGATGCTAACATCTTGATTTTTGAAAGAACTAAAGAAGAATTGAGAGCCGGAAGAAACTTGTTCACAGCTATCAATTCAGGTTTTGACAGAGCATTCACAAGTATTTTTGACTCAAACATGACAACAATTATCACTTGCGCAATCCTTTATTTCTTGGGTTCAACCGTTGTTAAAGGATTTGCGGTAACCTTGGCTCTAGGTGTTATGGTTTCTATGTTCAGTGCAATCACTGTTACTAAAAACTTTATGCACTTAATCTTTGGTACAGGTGAATTAAAATACCCTGGCTTGTTCGGTTTGAAGAAAGACGAAATCGGAAAAGCACATGAAGTTGTTGAAACCAAACGTGAAAAAGCTCGCTTTGGTATTTTAGACTAGGAAAGGATGAGAAAATAAAATGAAAGTTCATGTAGTTAAATATAGAATCTTGTGGATGTGCTTATCAGCAATACTTTTATTGCCGGGCATAATTGCAATGGGTTATTCTTGGGCAAAAATAGGTACGCCTTTGAAAGTTGGTATCGACTACACAGGTGGTACTATTTTGCAATACGGGTTAGACAAAACCGTTAATAATGATGATTTGACAAAAACACGTGCTAACCTTGAAAAAATGGGTATTGAAAACCCATATTTGCAGGTAACTGATGTTAACAGCAAACAACAAGAACAAACTGTCGACAACATCAAGAGTGCCGTTTCAATAAGAACAAAGTTCCAATCTGACGACTCTCAAGAAATCAAGGATATTACAAAAGTTCTGTCAGAACAGTATGGCAGTGCAGAGCTTATCCAAAAGAGTTCTGTCGGCCCTACAATGGGTAAAGAATTGTTCGTAAAATCATCTTGGGCATTGTTATCAGCTATATTGGGTATAATCATATATCTGTCAATCAGATTTAAGTTTGAATATGCACTTGCTGCAATATTAGGTCTGATTCACGACTCGTTGTTTGTATGCGGCGTGTTTGCACTGCTTGGCATTTTCTATAACGTACAAATTGACGGTTTATTTGTAACGGCAATTCTGACGGTAATTGGGTTCTCCGTACACGATACAATCGTCGTATTTGACCGTATAAGAGAAAATCTCAGATATTATTCAAAGAAAATGTCATTTGGTGAAATCGTAGATGCTTCTGTAAGCCAAACCCTTGCAAGAAGTATCAACACATCATTAACAACATTAATAACATTATGTGCATTGTACTTCTTTGGCGGAGTTACAACAAAAGACTTCGTTTTGGCTATGATATTGGGTATATTAATCGGTACTTACTCAAGTATCTTCTTCTGCTCAATGATTGTAGATTTCTGGAACGACAACAAGCGAACAAGAAGACTTGCAGCAGCTGCAGAACATGCGGCAGCATAAGAAGTAAAAAAATAAAAAAAGAGCCTTGTTACATAAAACAAGGTTCTTTTTATTTTATTTAATTTGACTGTTCCTGATAAGTTTTTGCATATTGAGGATTTACAGAAAGCCATTTGAAACTTTGTTCTTCAGGAATATCTATAACAAATGTTCCGCCGTAACGACCTCTTGAGAATGCAAGCAATCCTTCATCTGCAAGATTGTGAATAGCTTTTCTGATGGTATTCGGGCTTAGATCTAATTGTTTAGATAACACAAGCACAGACGGAAGCTTCATCCCTATCTGATAATTATCAGCAATCATTTTTCGGATTCGATTTTGTGTTTTTACATAAAAATATTCTGCAGCATCGCTTGCCGGCGCAAAAATAGAAGATTCATAACGATTTGAAGCTGTAGCATTAGGCATTTTCACCACTGTCGTGCCATATCTGCCGCGTCTTGCGTGCAAAATTCCGTCCTGAATTAACATCTTCAAAGCATCGTGCATTGTTTTTATACTTACTTTAAACCGTTCTGAAAGTTCTGCGTGCGCAGGAATTTTATCACCTAATTTTAATTCGCTTGATATATACTCGCACACGTCATTTTTAACTTTCAAAACGAGAGTTTCGCTTTCAACACCTTCTACGACTAAAAAATCAAGAGATTTGACAACCCAGCCTGATTCTTTGGCATTTTTAGACTTTCTGGATAAAATACCTGACGCAGCTAAATTATCTAGCGCTAATCGAGTTGTATTAACAGATGAACCAATTGCCATAGCAATCAGTCTTGTAGACGGTAAAATTTCACCCAATTTAAATGTTTTTATGTATTTTTTCAGGCCTTCAACGGTTATTTCACGTTTAGACGTCAATTTTCTGATAGAAGAACCTGATTTTTTGTAGTCTTTTACAATAGTTCCAATACATTG
Source organism: Candidatus Gastranaerophilaceae bacterium (assembly GCA_045132355.1). Taxonomy (GTDB): domain Bacteria; phylum Cyanobacteriota; class Vampirovibrionia; order Gastranaerophilales; family Gastranaerophilaceae; genus SIG32. Next base: position 11,312 of record JBGUSD010000067.1, on the reverse strand, counting down.
TTTTGATTCTACAAAGCCCATATCTTCAAGACTTCTGAGTGCATTTTGTATAGTGCCTGTACTAACCCCAAGCATATAAGCAAATTCCGCCTTTGATGGCAAAAGGCTGCCAACACTAATCCTGCCGCTTTTCAAATCCGCTTTAATCCAATCAGCCATCCACTTTGAAATAGCAGTTGACTTGGATTCTTTTATGTTCTTTAAATCAGGTAAATCTACTGAAATTTCTGATGTTTTAATGGTTTTTAAATCCCTTTTTCTAATATATTTTTCCATACACACTACCTTTTTGTTTTTAATGATACCATATTTATAAAAAAACATCAAGATATTTTTTGCTAGGTAAAAAAAAATAATAAACGAAATAGCCAACATAGGGACATGGCGTGGCTCAGCCAGAAAGGCTTATACATTGATATTTACGATATGACAATAATTATCAAAGAATGAAGGAGTGGCTCAGCCATAGCCTACACACAAATTTACATGAGAACACAAAAACCGTCAAAGAGTCATGAAGTGGCTCAGCCACTAGTCGACAGAGAAGATTTCTTTAATATCTTCCATTGTTAGAGATTTAGTAATATTTCTATCGACAGAAATTACGCTATCAACGAGGTTACGTTTAACTGTTTTAAGTTTTTGAATTTTTTCTTCAACAGTATTTTTCGTAATAAGTCTGTACACAAATACCTTTTTAGTTTGTCCGATACGGTATGCACGGTCTGTTGCCTGATCTTCAACGGCAGGGTTCCACCAAGGGTCGTAGTGGATAACATAATCTGCACCTGTCAGGTTCAAACCTGTACCGCCAGCCTTCAAGCTGATTAAGAATATCGGAATAGACGGAGTTGAATTAAACCTCTCAACCGCACCCTGACGGTCTTTTGTCTTGCCTGTAAGGTATTCATAAGGTATGCCTTCACGTTCAAGCCAATCTTTTATTATGTCGAGCATATCAACAAATTGACTGAATAACAGAACTCTGTGGCCTTCGTCAACAATTTCTTCAAGCATAGACTTAAGTTTTTCAAACTTACCGGAAGACATAATATTTTTGATATTTTCTTTGTCATAAAGTCTAGGATGGCAGCAGATTTGGCGTAATCTAAGCAACGCTGAGAATATAGATAATCTGCTCTTTTCCAAACCGTTTTGCTCAATAGATTTAAACAATTCTTCTTTCGTACTGTCAAGAACCGTAAGATAGAAGTCTTTTTGTTCATCAGTAAGTTCGCAGTATGCAATGTTTTCAACCTTATCCGGAAGATCTTTTGCAACATCACGTTTCATACGGCGCAAGATAAACGGATAAATTTGCAATTTCAAACGTTTTTCAACAGTTTTGTCCTGACGCTCCATAATCGGATTGACATATCTGTAATTAAAGTCTGCAACACTAAACAAAAATCCCGGCATAAGAAAATCAAATACAGACCACAATTCTTCAAGCTTGTTTTCGATAGGAGTACCGGAAAGTGCAAGCTTGTGTTGTGCATTGAGTTTTTTAACTGCCTGTGCGGTTTGCGACATAGCATTTTTAATATTTTGAGATTCATCTAATATGATGTATCTGAAATTAATTTCTTTTAATTTTTCAATATCACGGCGAATCAGGGCATAACTTGTTATAACAACATCATAATTCGGGATTTCTTTGAACAGTTGTTTCCTTTCAGTTCCTGCAAGCTTCAGGCAACTCAACGTCGGAGCAAACTTTTGAATTTCAGCTTCCCAGTTAAACACAACCGTTGTCGGACAGATTACAAGAGTTGGAGAAGGCCCGTCAACCTCTTTTGCCTTTTGTATAACAGCCAAAGCCTGAAGGGTTTTACCAAGACCCATATCATCCGCCAAAATACCGTTCAAACCGTATTTGTACATAAACCAAAGCCAGCCAAAACCTTTTGTCTGATATTCACGAAACTCTGCATTGACACCGGTCGGAAGCTTCAAGTCTTCTGACGTTGAGAATGTGGACATCTGTTGCCAGAAGTTTTCAAAATCTTCACTCAAAATCAGGTCTATATCAAGGTTTTTCAATTCGTTAATCAAACCTGCACGGTACGTTTTTACCGTAAATCTGTTATCAGGAGTTCTGTATACATCAAATGAGTTGAAAGCCCTCATCATTGCATAAATGTTTTGTGCAGGGTATTCTACAAACCCCAGACTCCTTATTCTGGCATACTTTTCGCCACTTTGGATAGTTTCGTAAATATCATCAAAGTTGATAATTTCATCACCAACTTTACCAAAAATATGAATTTCAAAACTATCTGCAGCCTCTTCGCTAAATTTGATTTCGGCACACAATCTAAAAGGATCTTCCATAAGCTTGAAGAAATTCATGTCGTCTTTTTCCTCAAACTTCCAGCCTTCACCTGCTTGTTTTATGTAATAGTTATAGAAATCAATCGCGTTTTCTTTTTCTAACGCAAGGTTATTAGTCTGCATTGGAACAAATTTACAAGCCAAAAGCATATTATACGCTTCCATTTCATGCTTTGTATTACGCTTGATCCAATATATCAAATCTTCTTTGTCTTTTTTAATAGTTATATAAGGTGCTTTTTCACTTGTATTCTTTGAAAACGGAACTCTTACCCCGTCATACTCAAATTCCAAAGAAGCTTTCAATGATTGATCATAATCAATACCCAAAGTAACCACGTTAAGAGGCGGGCGTTCTTCAAGCATCAATTTAGAAATATTTTCCGCAACGACTACATCCATAACTTCACGCAATTTTGGAAGCTCTTCGTAAATAAATTTACCACCCTCGGCATCCTTCAGTTCCGTAAAAGATGATTTCAAAAGATTTTGAGGAATAGACTGCATTGCAATATTTGTCGGGAATATAACGTTTTTATATCTGCCCCATTTCAAGTGTCTTGAAAAATATCTAACCTCCTCAAACGGGTAAATATCATCGCTGTCAGGTCTTTGCCACTCTAAAGACAGCATCAACGCACCTGCCTGAGAGCCGTTTACATAAAGCACAAGCTTCCACTCTTTGTCAGTAAACTTTAATCTTTGTTTTGATTTTTCATCTAAAACCTCATCTGCCTGAGCCAAAAGTTCAAACATAGGGCCGAACTTTGTAATCGGGATATCATACCAACCGGCTTTTTTATCCTGTCTTGAGATTTTTAAAAGCTCCTTCAAAATATTAATCTCAACCACCTGAGCATTGTTTAGGGTAAACTTTTTATCAGCTTTTTGAGCCTCAATGACAGCCCTCAAGATAGGTTCTATCTGCCTCACAACTTTTCCTGTTTCTCGGGACATTACAAGAACAGAAAAGAAGTTTGCTTTTCTTTTCGGATTAAAGTGGAAAATGTAATTCCCTTTTGGAGTTTCAGTCAGCGCAGTATTTTCATCAGGAAAATCAAACTGCATACCAAACTTTGTTTCAAGCCAATCTTCGTATGCATGCTCATCAATAGCCTTGAGTGCAACGGCAACTGCATGTTTACACCATTCTTCTTTCAGCGGGCAATTGCAACGAGCTTCAACTTTATTCTTTTTAAAAATCAAATCCGTATTATAGTGATCCTGGAAATTTCCTTTAACCTTTGCCATATAGAAATTCTTCTCAGGATAAGAATCAAACACCATGTCTTTTTGGTGAATTTCATAGCCGCGACGCCAACTGCCAGCGCCGGCATGCTCTTTTATGAACTTATAATTGAATTCATCAACACTCATCTTGTGGAGTATATCTTCCTCATCTCTAAGGGTACAACATCGGATATAGATTCCAAATCTATAAACCCTTACTTTATACCTCTATTATACACAAATTTTTAAATTATGCAAGTATCTGTCCTGCAAGATATGCATGAAAGGCAAATGCAAACAAGATACCAAATGTAGCACCCACAAAAACTTCTAATGGAGTATGTCCCAAAAGTTCTTTTAATTTACCGCCTACAGCCTGCAAGTCATGATTATAAAAATCGTCCATCATTTTATTTAAGCATGCAGCAGTTTTACCGGCAGCTCTGCGCAATCCTGCAGCATCATACATAATAATCAAAGCATAACCCAAAGCTACCGCAAACGGAATTGAATCAAACCCTGCAATTATACCAACAGATACACTCAGCCCCATAACTCCGGCAGAATGTGCACTTGGCATTCCTCCTGTTGTTGTGAATATTTTAAAATTAATTTTTCGACTGCTTATCGTAAAAATACAAAATTTTATTAATTGTGCAAAGAATGCTGATAATAGACCGCAAGCTAATGCCTCATATCCTGTGTTTAAAATTTCAAACTGCATTAAATTCCTACTCTCTCTCTAATCCCGTCGATTACCTCTTTAAAAATATCAGACTTTTGAATTCTATCATAACATTCGTCAAGAAGGCAAACAAGTTTACATTTCGCATTATCTATTCCATAAAGGCTTGTATAAGTTAGTTTGCCGGAAGCCTTATCCTTTCCGAGAGTTTTGCCCATTTCCTCAAAAGTAGAAATTTCATCTAAAATATCATCTGCTATCTGGAACGCAAGTCCAAGTTTCTCAGCAAAACTCGTCATCTCCTCCAACTGCTTTTCATCAGCTCCGCCAATAATTGCACCGGCTCTTATTGAAAGTTTAAAAAGATCTGCGGTTTTGTGATTATGTATAAAGTCTAAAGTCTTTTCAGGTTCTTTGGGAAATTTATTTTCACTTTCTATATCGACAACCTGTCCCGCAATAACCCCGTATGCACCTGAATATTGAAAATATTCTTCCAAAATTCTTAGTATTTTTTCTGCTCCAAGATGTTTTGAATATTTTGTAATAATCTGTGGAGCATATGTTAGGAGGGCATCACCGGCCAAAACGGCGGTAGGTTCTCCAAAAACCTTGTGATTAGTGGGCTTACCCCGTCTGAAATCATCATTGTCCATACACGGCAAATCGTCGTGTATCAAGGTCATTGAATGATACATCTCAATTGCACAAGCCGTTGGCATCGCATCTTCAACCCTGCCACCAAACATTCTGCAAGCTTCTATACACATCACAGGACGAAGCCTTTTTCCTTTCAACAAGACTGTGTATCTCATGGACTTAAACAGATCTTCAGGATATGCTATATCCATGTACAATTCTAAATTTTTGTTTATTAACTCTATTAATTCTTTCATTCTATTTCCTTATACAAGTTCTGTTTTAAGGTGTTTCTTGCACCTTGACGCTTTTTACCGCTGATTTTTGCAACTTCTCTATCATTTATAAATTTTTTAAAATTTTCTACCTTTTTACCTTCAAACTTAACTTTTTCTTTGTAAGCCATAGCCTCTTGCACAAAAGATACATAACTTTCATACCGCGACATATCAATTTCATCAATATGCGCAAGAACTGAACAACCGTCCTCATTTATATGCAAACAATCCCTGTACTTGCAACCGTTACGAAATTGTGCAATTTCATCAAATAACATATCAACATCTGCAGGCATTATAAAATCAAATTTTACATTGCTAAAACCGGGCGTATCAACTATTTTTGAAGTATCATTTATCTTTACAATTTCACAGTGTCTTGTAGTGTGCGTACCACGTTGTGATTTGTCACTGACTTCCCCTGTTTTTAAATTAAGATTAGGATTTAAGGCATTTACCAAGCTTGATTTGCCGGCACCTGAGCCCCCACACAAAACGCTGATTTTATCGGACAAAAGTTTTTCAAATGATTTTAATCCTTTATGCTCGGTTGCAGAAGTAAATACCACCTCATAATCTTTGTATATATCAAGAATTTTATCTTTGAGTTGTCTATCCCATTTTAAATCGCTTTTATTAAAACACAACACAACTTTTATTCCGTGATATTTTGCCAAAGCTATATATCTGTTTAGTTGATTTAAACTTAAATCAGGCTCTTTCAGTGCTGATACCACAATTATCTGATCAATATTTGCAACACTTGGGCGTGATATAAAATTTCTGCGTTTTATAACATTTACAATTACACCACTCTCAAACTCAACAAAATCACCAACAAAAATCTTTTCCCTTTGTTTTTTAAGAACATCACGAATCTTGCATTCAAAGTTTTGAATGCCGTCATCGACATAATAAAAATCCGAATGAATCTTGTATATCTGTCCCAATGCCATAAGTCCATATTATCACATAATCAAAGAATTGTTAAGGGATTTTGTATTTTGAAATGTTTATGATATTATCAATGTATTAAGTAATGATTATAGTATAAGGGGAAAAATATGATTTCAGTAAACGACTTAAAAACAGGCTTGACTCTTGAATTAGATAACGGTCTATGGTCAGTAGTTGAGTTCTTGCATGTTAAGCCGGGTAAAGGCGCAGCTTTTGTAAGATCAAAACTCAAAAACGTAGAAACAGGCCAGGTTGTTGAAAAAACCTTCAGAGCCGGTGAAAAAGTTGCAAAAGCAATGCTTGACAGACGTGAAATGCAATATTTATATAAAGAAGGCAAAGAGTTCGTTATGATGGATATGGAAACATACGAACAACTGCAGGTTACTGAAGATCACGTTGGCAGCGGAGTTAAATACCTAAAAGAAAATATGATCGTTCAAGTACTACTTCACGATGCAAAAATTATTGGTGTAGATATTCCTGCTCACGTTGAGTTGGAAGTAGTTGACACACCACCTTCAGAAAAGGGTAACACTGCTCAAGGCGGCACAAAACCAGCAACACTTGAAACAGGTGCAGTTGTTAACGTTCCGTTCTTCATCTCTAACGGCGATAAAATTCGTGTAGATACAAGAACAAATGAATACCTTGACAGAGTATAAGAGGGGAAAAAATGAAATTTGATACAGATTATATAGAAAAACTAGCTGATATAATTACAGACAAGGGTTTGACAGAAATCTCATTAGAAGATGGGAATCAAGCAATAACGATTCGTAAGGAAGTATTTGCAGTTGCTCCGCAAGTTGCAGCAGCACCGCAAACTACAGTTCAGTCACCCGTAGAAAGTGCAAAACTCGCAGAGCAGCATAAAGGACAACCTATTGTTTCTCCTATGGTTGGTACTTTCTACAAAGCATCATCACCTGATGCAAAACCTTTCGTTGAAGTTGGTCAAACAATTTCAAAAGGGGATGTGGTTTGTATTGTAGAAGCAATGAAACTTATGAATGAAATTGAATCTGAATTCTCAGGCAAAGTCCTTGAAATTTGCGTTGAGGACGGCCAACCTGTTGAATTCGGACAAGTTTTAATGTATGTAGAATAGGAGGAACAGAAGGCAGGAAGGCAAGCAGGCAAGCAATTTATATTAACTTAATTAGCTTGACCTCTTGACATCTAGACTTCCGAACTTCTAATATAGTTATGTTTAGAAAAGTATTAATAGCAAACCGCGGAGAAATAGCGGTTAGGATTATCAGAGCATGCCGAGAAATCGGACTGCCGACGGTTGCAATTTATTCACAGGCTGATGCAAATTCTCTGCACGTAAGACTTGCAACAGAAGCGTATTGTATAGGACCTGCCGCAAGTTCTGAAAGTTATTTGAGTATCCCTGCAATAATTTCAGCTGCGATGGTTTCGGGTGCTGATGCAATTCACCCCGGATACGGATTTATGTCAGAAAGAGCTGACTTTGCAGAAATATGTGCAAAACATAATATAAAATTCATTGGGCCTACACCTGAAGCTATGCACAAGATGGGTGATAAAGCGACTGCACGCCAAACAATGATAGAAAATAACGTCCCTGTGACACCAGGTACAGGAATTCTTCACACCCCTGAAGAAGTTATAGAATTTGCACACAAAGCAGGTTATCCTATTATTTTGAAAGCAACAGCAGGTGGCGGCGGAAAAGGTATGAGGATTTGCAGATCTGATGAAGAAGTTGAAACTAATATGCAGCTTTGCCAATCAGAAGCTCAGAACTTTTTCGGGAATCCAGATGTTTACGCTGAAAAATATTTGGAAAATCCAAGACACATTGAAGTACAAATTTTGGCAGACCAATACGGAAATGTAGTCCACTTGGGAGAGCGGGACTGTTCAATCCAAAGAAGACACCAAAAATTATTGGAAGAGGCACCATCTCCTGCAATAGATGAAAACACACGTCGCGAAATGGGTGCTGCTGCTGTAAGAGCTGCAAAAGCTATAAATTACGAAGGTGCAGGAACATGCGAATTCTTACTTGACCATGACGGCAAGTGGTATTTTATGGAAATGAATACACGTATTCAGGTTGAACACTGCGTTACAGAAATGATTTCAAACGTAGATTTGGTACGTGAGCAAATAATGGTTGCGGCCGGTGAAAAACTAGATTTCACTCAAGATGACATTATTCTGAGAGGTCATGCTATAGAATGCCGTATTAACGCAGAAAATCCGGATAAAGATTTTATGCCAAACCCGGGTAAAATCACAGGATATGTAACCCCTGGAGGTTTTGGAGTCCGTGTCGATTCTCACGTATACCAGGATTACACAATCCCGCCAAATTACGACTCAATGATAGGAAAACTAATATGTTGGGGAAGAACACGTAATGAAGCCAGAAGAAGAATGTACCGCGCTTTGAAAGAATATGTTGTAACAGGTATTGAAACAACTATTCCATTCCACCAGGATATAATTGAAGATGAGGTATTCATTAGCGGAAACTTTAATACCGGCTTTATAGAAGACTTCTACAAGAGAAAAGGTAATAAACAATAACTTTAAATAATATAAAAAGGAGAACTTTTCGTTCTCCTTTTTTATTGCAAAAAATAAGCGAGCCTGAAAATCAAACCCGCTTACATCAAACGTTTTTATTATCTAAAAACTACTTACCACTAACGATAGTTTTGAACTTCTTACCAGCAGAGAAAGCAGGAACTTTCTTAGCAGCAATTTTAAGTTCTTTACCTGTTTGAGGGTTTCTACCGATTCTAGCAGCTCTTTTTCTAGATTCAAAAGTACCGAAACCAACTAAAGTTACTTTACCGCCTTTAGAAACTGTTTTTTGGATTGTATCAACCCAAGCGCCTAAAACTGTCATTGCATCTTTTTTAGATACGCCAGCTTTTTTTGAGATTTCTGCTACTAATTCTTCTTTGTTCATTTTAAACTCCTTTTGTTTTGTGTACATGCTAATTATAGCTATATTAAAAATTTATGCAAGTACTTTACATTACTTAAAGGAAAACATGCTAAACTTGGGCTTTTAACAGGTTTTTGATACAATATAAGTGTATGAAAGAGAGAATATTATTATTTGTCATAGTTTTTGGTCTGGGAGTTTTCATATATATCTTCCAAAGTTACTTTAACACAGTTTGGGGGCTTGCTTTTTTACTGGTTGCTATGGCTGTATATGCAGGTTTTTCAACTCTTGCCTCCAAAATCAAAAGCCGTAAACTGCAAAAATATCCTCCTATAATAAATGAAGATTACAAACCGTTTGTAACAATCATGATTCCTGCACACAACGAAGACAGCGTTATTGAAGAAACTGTTGAAAACATACGTGCTTTAGATTATGAGAAATTTGAAATAATAGTAATTGATGACAGAAGTACAGATAACACCGCAAATGTTATCAAAGGCCTTGAGGCAAAATTCGATAACGTTAAGGCCTTTATAAGACCGCAAGATGCTTTCCCTGGTAAGTCTGCTGTATTGAATGATGCTATGGCTTTTGCAAACGGCGAAGCGATCCTTGTATTTGATGCAGACGCAAGGGTAGACACAGACTTTTTGTCAAAACTTGTTCCAAACCTTGAGCCAAAAGATGTTGGTGCTGTTCAAGCGAGAAAAGTTGTAAGAAATAAAGATGTTAACCTTTTAACAAAATGCCAAAACAATGAAATGACAATGGATACGCATTTGCAAGTAGGCAGAGATTCTGTCAAAGGCGCAGTTGAACTTCGCGGGAATGGAGAATTAATAAAACGTGAAGCATTGGATGATATTCACGGTTGGAATAATTACACAATAACCGACGATCTTGACATGTCAACAAGATTACACATCAAAGGATGGGACGTCAGATTCTGCAAAGAAGCTATTGTATATGAAGAAGGCATTATGTACCTTATGCCTTTGTACCGCCAACGCAGAAGATGGTTGGAGGGTACTATAAGAAGATATTTGGAGTACGCAGGAGACATCTTAACATCAAAAGATATGTCACTGAGAGTCAGCCTTGACCTTATAGCATATATTTCAGAATTCATCATGCCGGCATGGTTCTTTATGGAAATTTTCATAAGAGCATTCAAAATAATAATTAAAGATGCTCCGACAAATACATTGTATTCATCTATAATTATTGGCGCTGTAATTGGTTTGGGATTTTTTCTGGCTGCAAGATATAGCTTGAGACGATATGACCATTTATCAAGGTCAGAAGCTTTTATACAATCCATATACACCTCAATATATCTTCTGATAATTTGGTTCCCTCTGGTATTGTTTATTGGGTTCAAAATTCTTTTTATGAAAAAGGATATGGATTGGGGTAAAACCGCGCATGGACTTGTTCAGCACGAGCATGCTATCCAAAAAGCTAAGGAAAAAATTCGCAAAGCTAAAGAGGAATTAAAAAAATTATTAACGAGCAGATAGGAGAAATATAAATGGTAGAAGTAATTACAAAAGTAAGAGACAAAATTCGTGCTGTAAAAGATTTTCCAAAGCCGGGAATAATTTTCAGAGATATAACTACAGCACTAAGAGAACCTGCCACGCTAAAAGAAATGATTGATTATCTTTGCGACCAATTTAAAGATGAAAAAATCGATTACATAGCAGGTATTGAAAGTCGCGGATTTATATTTGGCATGCCTATGGCCTACAAGCTAAATGCGGGTTTTGTACCTATAAGGAAACCAAACAAGTTACCTGCGCAAACGATTTCTCAAGAATACGCACTTGAATACGGTACAGACAAAATTGAAGTTCACACGGATGCAATAGAGCCCGGCGCAAATGTCTTAATTGTGGATGACCTTCTTGCAACAGGCGGAACGGCTGAAGCTGCCGCAAAACTTATAAAAAGAACAGGTGCAAATCTTGTAGGTATTGCATTCTTAATAGAACTTGAAGCTTTAAAAGGCAGAGATAAATTTAATAAAGACTTAAAAATTGTATCTATGCTTAAATACTAAGCATATCAATCAAAGTTTTATGGATTTTTACATTGTGGACTCTTATGTAGTCCACTTTTTTATTTATAACAATAGCATTCAAGGCTGCTGTATATATATCTTTTGTGTTGTTATCGGCATTTTGCATATTGAGCAAACTTTTTCTGGAAACACCAAGCATAACAGGATACCCAAGTGTGTAGAATTCCT
>JBGUSD010000066.1:0-1349 GCA_045132355.1 Candidatus Gastranaerophilaceae bacterium | reverse complement strand
TCTGCTTAAATAGCGGATACAGCACTCTGTCAGAGGAATATTCTTCTTTTAGTATTATATCAATTAATTTTGCATTAAATTTTCGGGCAAAAAAATCTCTCAATGATGCCGTAACGGTTTTTTCGTTATAGCTTTCGTTGAGTATATCAGAAAGCTCTTTAATTCTTTCTATCATTTAGCCCTCAATTTTTTGCATAAGTTCATCTGAAATATCAAAGTTTGCGTAAACGTTTTGAACGTCGTCGTGTTCTTCGATTCTTTCCAAAAGTCTCATAATTTGAGTTGCAGTAGCCTCATCCGTTACCTCTATTGTGTTTTGAGGTATACGTGTGAGTTCGGCGGTTGTGCTTTTGAAGCCTTCTGCTTCCAAACCTTCAACAACTTTTTGGAAGTTTTCAACAGATGTCAAAACTTTGTACTCATCATCTTCTTCGGTAATATCTTCGGCATCAAGATTGATTGCAGCTTCAAATAATTTTTCGTAATCGACTGTTTTGTCAAAAGATATTGAACCTTTTTGATCAAACATCCAGCCAACGCAACCTGTTGCGCCAAGACTTCCGCCAAATTTTGTGAAGTAACTTCTTATATCGCCTGCGGTACGGTTTCTGTTGTCTGTCATAGCTTCAACAACGACCGCAACGCCGCCAGGTGCGTACCCTTCATAAATTAATTCTTCGTAGTTTTCAGCACCATTTGTGCCTGCGCCTTTTTCTATTGCACGTTTGATATTATCATTTGGAAGTCCTGCGGCCTTTGCTTTTTCGATAGCGGTTCTCAAACGGAAATTACCTGCAGGATCAGGGCCGCCGAGTCTTGCTGATACTATAAGTTCACGTGAATATTTTTGGAAAACTACTGCACGTTGTGAATCTACTTTTGCTTTTTTATGTTTAATGGTTGACCATTTTGAGTGTCCTGACATAATTTAATCCTCTTCAAATCTGTTACTTAAGTCTATCCTATCAGAAAATATAAAGGTTTGCAAATTAATTGTGTCTATTAATTATAAAATTTGTAAAAGTTTGTAAAGTATATATTGTTGGATATATAAAGTCGTAATATAATGTGGCTAATAGATTGAGGTAAAATGTATGAGAATTGCACCTATTAAGAATATAAATACATCTTTTCACTCAAAGCTTCTGCCCTCAAAGGAGCTTACAGAGTATAAAAATTTTTTGAAAAATTTGGGGAAAGATCATTTAAAAGCTTTTAATCAGACGTATGACCAATTTGAAAAAGATGGAAAAGAAAAAAGTTATAAATTATCTTATGACACGGAGGAGTGTTTCATTGATGAATACAAACGTCCTGGGTATGCTATGAATGCCGTTATACGTGATGAA
>JBGUSD010000065.1:0-6381 GCA_045132355.1 Candidatus Gastranaerophilaceae bacterium | reverse complement strand
AAGAGAATTCCTGCAGGTACAAAGCTTACAATGAAGCTTCTCAACCCGCTTACAACTACAACAAATTTTGAAGGTGCGGAATTTACGGCAATGTTAATTACAGACCAAACTGCAGATAATGATGTAATTTTGCCAATGGGTTCAATGGTCAGAGGAAACGTCAAAAGAATCGTTCCTGCAAAAAGAATGTCAAAAGGTGCTATTATGTATCTGGACTTTGACCATATTGTAACTCCAAACGGCAGACAACTACCTTTGACAATGAACATCATAGGCAGAACAGATTTAACATATGATGGCGGTATCACAACAACAAAAGGTTATTCGGATGCATTCAAACAGACCTGCAAAAAATCCGGTCATATAACAAAAAATGCTGTTGGCTGGGGTTTGGATGTTGGTGAAGATTACTGGAACGGCGGATTAAAATTCCTAACGGTTCCTGTCGGAGCAATCGGAGGAGCTTTTGGTACTGCCGGATACTTTGTGTATGACAGTATTGCTGATATGATAAGAAAAGGAAAAGATGTAACACTCAATAAGGGTGACGAAATACAGGTTATTTTGGTCGACCCTATTGACGTACCTGTAATTTAATTATGTCAAAACTTGATAAGATAGAAGAATTACAAAATATATTAAAAGAAGATCCGTCCAACTTCCCGACAAGAAGGCAGTTGGCGGTGCTTCTTTTGGATAATGGATATGCGGAAGAAGCATTAGGACACTTTTTATATCTGTCTCAAATATTCCAACAAGACAGCGGTATTTTCTATAATTTAGGAATAGTATACGAAAAGCTAAAAAACTACCCTAAAGCCGAACAAGCGTACCTAAAAGCGATAGAATATTCTCCCGAAGAAGTTGATGCTGTATACAACCTTGGATTAGTTTATATTGAACTTGGCAAGTACAACAAGGCCATTGACTGCTTTAACAGAGTTCTTGAAACTGACGGAAACGACTCAAATTCATTCTTTAACATAGGGATTGCCAACTTTAAAAAAGGTGATTTGGTTGAAGCCATGGACAACTTTATGCAAACTGTAAACCTCAATGATGACGATATTTACGCACATTTTTATATAGGAAACATTTTTAAAGAATTCTCAGATAACGAGTCTGCCGCAGAAGAATTTAAAAAAGTGCTTAAGATTTCCCCGGATTATAGTTGGGCATACTATAATTTGGGTGTTATTGACTATGAAGAAGGCCGGGTAGAAGATGCCATTCAAAAATTGGAAAAGACACTTGAATTAAACCCAAAAGATATCGATGCATATAAGATTTACGCTAAAATAGTTGCAAAAAGCGGAGATTTTGCAAGTGCAAACGACATAATAAAATCTGCAATACGAAATTGCGGAATGAACGGAGATTTGTTTTACATATATGCCCAAATAAAAAAAGAACTTGGCGACACAGATGCCTACAAAAACTATATGAACAAGGCGCTTGAAAATTACGAAACTCTTTCTGCACCGGCAAAACTTGTAAAAAAAGAATTAGACAATATATAATCATCATATTTTTATGGTAAAATTGACTTAGCGAAATATAAATAAGAGGATTTTTACTATGAAAATGTCAAAAATGTTTGTGCAAACAATGAGAGAATTCCCGTCTGATGCGGAAGTTATTTCTCACAAAATGCTTGCACGTGCAGGATATATAAAAAAACTTACATCAGGCGTATACAGCTTTTTGCCATTGATGTGGAGAGTTTTGAAAAAGGTTGAAAATATAATCAGGGATGAAATGGATAAAGCCGGTGCACAAGAGCTTTTGATGCCGTTTGTTCAACCAAAAGAACTTTGGGAAGAATCAGGCCGATGGGATGCATACGGTAAAGAGCTTATGAGATTAAAAGACCGCCACGACAGAGTAATGTGTCTCGGTCCGACTCATGAGGAAATTATCACCTCTATTGCCCGTGATATCTTAAAATCATATAAACAATTACCGACCAATTTATATCAAATCCAATCAAAATTCAGAGATGAAGTAAGACCAAGGTTCGGACTTTTGAGAGGTCGTGAATTCATAATGAAAGACGCTTATTCGTTTGCAACAAACCAAAAAGATCTTGATGACGAATATAAAAATATGTGGCAAGCATACACAAACATATTTAACCGTTGCGGACTTCCGACAAAGGCTGTTCAGTCAGATTCAGGCGCAATCGGAGGCAACGTATCTCACGAATTTATGGTAATCACAGACACAGATGCCGGCGAAAATGACGTTTTCTACTGCGACAGTTGCGATTATGCAGCAAATTCAAACCACGCAGTATCAAAACTTCCTGATGCAACAGTTGACGGTAAAGAATATTTCGCTGAAGCAAAAGTTGTTGATACCCCTAATACTCATTCAATAGAAGAATTGTCAGAATTTTTAAAAATACCTTCAACAATAATTTTGAAAACCCTTGTTTATATAATTGATAAAAAACCCGTATTAGCACTAATAAGGGCAGACAAAGCCGTTGAAGAAACCAAGCTTTTGAATTCTGTCGGAGGCTTGGACATCAGAATAGCATCAGCAGAAGAAATTGAAGAACTTATGATGCAACACGGCTTCAATGCAATACCCGGATTTATCGGACCAAAAGGCTTTGAAGATATTCCTATTGTGATAGACGAAACCGTAAAAGATATGAAAAACTTTGTTGTCGGGATTAATGAAACAGACAAACACTTGGTAGGTGCAAACTTTAGCGACTTAGGTATTGAGAACCCTAAATATGCAGATGTTAGACTTGTAGAAGCAGGCGACTTCTGTCCGCAATGCGGCAAACCGCTAAAAGTAACTCGTGGTATTGAAGTCGGAAACATTTTCCAGCTCGGTACTAAATATTCAAAACCAATGAATGCAGTATACACTGACGAAAACGGCAAAACTCACCCGTATATTATGGGCTGCTACGGAATAGGAGTTACAAGAACCGCAGCTGCGGCGGTTGAAGCACACTATGATGATTTTGGTATCAAATGGCCAATATCAATTGCCCCATATCACGTTATCGTTATTCCTGTAAGCACAAATGACGAAACACAAATGTCTGTTGCTACAAAAATCTATGAAGACCTATTAAAGGCCGGAGTCGAAGTTGTAATTGACGACAGAGATGAAAGACCGGGTGTAAAATTCAAAGATGCCGACCTGATTGGCTTCCCGTACAGAATAACAGTCGGCAAGACAATCGCAGACGGACTTGTAGAATTCAAATGCAGAGAAACAGGAGAATTAACAACAATCACTCCTAAAAAAGCAACAGAAGAAATTATTGATATAGTTTCAAAGATAAAATAAGAGCTGTCAGACAATAGCCTGACCTACTTTAATATGCTTTGCCGCAAAGAGTATTATGAGTGTTTGTTTCAAACGTATCATCCAACTTTTGCAGTTCAATTTTTTCACCGTAACGTTTTTCCAGCGCCAGAGAAATCAGATAATCTGCAAACTTTGGATTTTTAGGAAGCAAAGAACCGTGCAGATATGTTCCGAATACATTTTTATACCTTGCACCTTCAAAACCGTCTTGTCCGTTGTTACCGTTTCCGACAATCAATTTGCCTAAAGGTTTTGTATCACCCTGAATATAAGTTAAACCGCTATGATTTTCAAACCCGACAAGCGAGCCTATTCCCTCTATATCGCACTCAACAGTAACATTTCCGATAAATCTTTTCTTACCTGCAACCGTATATGCATCAATGAGAGAAACTCCGTTCAGTTTATCCTTATCGTGCGGAAGGTAATAGTGGCCAAACATTTGGTATCCGCCGCAGATTCCAAGAAAAACTGCGCCATTATCCCTCTCTGAAATCAAAAATTCTTTGTTTTTGTACAATTCTTCGGCAACTTCCTCTTGTTGTTTGTCCTGACCGCCGCCGATAAAATACAGATCATGACACCTTGGTGTATCACCTATATTTATCTCATCAAATTCAACCTCAATGCCGCGCCACTCACAACGTTTTTTGAGCGTTATAACGTTTCCGATATCGCCATACAAATTTAGCATTTTCGGATACATATGTGCTATTGAGATTTTTAAATTTTTCTCTCCCATAACACGAATTATAACACAAAATTATTATGTTATAATCAAGTTATGGAAAAACTTATAGACACACACGCACACATAGATATGCTTGATGATATGGAAGGTGCAATAAATGAAGCCTTCTCATCCGGCATTGAAAAAATAATTGTTCCCTGCGCCTACCCAAAAGATATAGATAAGATTTACAAAATTGCAACAAAATACGACAATATATATGGAATGCTCGGCGTTCACCCCTCAGAAGTCAAAGATTGGGATGACGACATAATTGATAAAATAAAAGAATATTCCAAAAGCGAAAAAATCGTTGCAATAGGCGAAATAGGACTTGATTATTATTGGGATAAAAGTTTTAATGACCTGCAAAAAGAGATTTTTATAAAACAAATAAAACTTGCAAACGAATTAAATCTTCCAATAGATATCCACGACAGAGAAGCACACAAAGATACCTTTGATATTTTAAAAGAACACAACAAAAATTCAACCGTTATTCTCCACTGTTTTTCAGGCAGCGTTGAATTTGCAAAAGAATGTATAAAAGAGGGCTGGTACTTGGCTCTTGGCGGTGTAGTAACCTTTAAAAATGCCATAAAAATGAAAGAAGTTGCAAAAGGAATACCACTAGATAAACTCCTTGTCGAAACAGATTGTCCGTATCTTACCCCCGTACCGTACAGGGGAAAAGAAAACCGCCCTGCCTACGTAAAATATGTTGCAGAAGAAATCGCAAAACTTAAAGAAATAACCTTTGACGAAGTTGCAAAAACTACTTCCCAAAACGCAAAAAGGATATTTGGACTATGAAAAAAGAACGTCTTGACAAATACCTGACCGATTTGGGCTATTTTGAAACTAAAAGCAAAGCATCTGCGGCAATTATTGCAGGAGACGTCAAAATTGATGATGAATATATCACAAAAGCCGGCTTTCAAATAAATATAGAAAAAGAACACGATATAGTTGTAAAAGCTATGCCATACGTCTCAAGAGGCGGATTCAAGCTTAAAAAAGCACTTGACACCTTCCCTGTTAACGTAAAAGGCAGAATATGTTTCGACGCAGGAGCATCAACCGGCGGTTTTACGGACTGTTTGCTCCAAAACGGTGCAAAATTTGTGTACGCTGCAGATGTCGGCTACGGACAACTTGACTGGAAAATCCGTTCAGATAAACGTGTTAAAGCGATAGAGCGAACGAATCTGAAAATATGTGAATACTCAGACATATATGATAACGGAGAACCCGTTGCAGATCTTTTGGTAAGTGATTTATCATTTATTTCGCTCACAAAAGTTCTTGAAAACCTCAAAAAACTTTTATCACCAGACTTTCACGAAATGATATGCCTTATAAAACCTCAATTTGAAGCAGGAAAAGAAAATGTTGAAAAAGGCGGTGTCGTAAAAAATAAAAAAGTACACGAAGAAGTTATTTCAAACGTAATAGATTTTGCAAAAAATATCGGATATTCAATTAAAGGCCTAACGTATTCTTCTATCAAAGGTCCATCCGGAAACATTGAATATCTGGTGTGGCTATCTTCTCAACAAACAGGGGAAGAATATGACATCAAAAATATTGTAGAAGATGCCTTCAATAACCTCAATTAACCCTTAACGTTACAGGTTTTACAGTCTTATTTATCTCTATATATTTAAACAAATTCAAAACAATTCCCGGCGGGAAATAATAAACGTTATTCGTCGGTGTTATCTTCAATATAGACCTTTTACCGTCTATACTAATTACTGATGCCAAAAAGTCTTTGTTAACGGCATTAAAAAGAATATATCCCGTTTTTGACTGCAATTCCTCTATCTTGAACCGGTTTGCATTAATACTTGCAATAGTCAAATAGAAAAGATTCTCCGCATCAATATCAAACACTTTTGTACATTGCTCAAAGGGAACATCCTGAACCGTAACAAGTGTACTCAAACTCATCTGCTGAGTGTCTGCATACACGGTCGGCGATAATATCAAAACTGTAATTAGCAGGGCAATAAATCTTTTCATAACACTAGTATATCAAATTTATCAAAATGTGGCACAAATGTTACTTTTCTTGCCAAGTTTCCCCGATATTAACATCAACCAAAAGCGGCACTCTTAAAGGCTGTGAAAGCTCCATAGCTTCAAGCACCAAAGATTTTACAAGGTCTAATTCATCTTTACAAACCTCAACCACAAGTTCATCATGCACCTGCATAATTAATTTTGATTTCAAATTGTTATCTTTGAGTTTGCCTGCAAAATCTATCATAGCCATTTTAATAAGATCAGATGCAGTTCCCTGCATAGGTTGA
>JBGUSD010000064.1:0-7733 GCA_045132355.1 Candidatus Gastranaerophilaceae bacterium | reverse complement strand
CATCGGCTATTGCCTTATTGTAGTTGGCTTCATAATCCCTTGAATCTAATGTTGCAATAAGTTCTCCCTTTTTAACGGTATCTCCTTCTTCTTTTAAAAGTTTTGAAACTTGACCGCCGGCAAGAAAACTTAAATCAACTTGACGAATTTCAATATTGCCATATAAAGTGAGGTCATTTGATGTATCTTTTTGGTTTGTTTTATATAAAAATATACCTAAACCTGCTATTAAAAGTATTAAAATTAACACTATAACCTTTTTCTTCATATTTTCCCCTGTACTTTCATTAAAAGTGCTTGTGCATAAGTCCATGTATTATTTATTTAATTTAATCTTATCATAAACAAAAGATATTACAGAAACGGACGTATTACATTTACCTTTTGTCAAATGATAAAAATATATCAAATAAGGCTTTGAAGCGGCTACAAATATTTTAGGTCAAGGATTGTAATGTCATCAAATTGGGTTGCGCCACCAGAAAAATCTTTAATGTCGATTTCTATATTTTCAATTGTTTCTTTAGGATTTTTGGCATCTTTAGCCTTATCATTTAAAACCTTTAGAAGTCGATCTTCACCGTAAAATTCTTCTTTTGTATTTTGAGCCTCCGTTACACCATCTGTGTATACTAAGATACTGTTTTCAGGTTTTAAGAATATTTTTGCAGATTTGTATTCATAATTTTCCATTGCTGATAGAACCAAATTAGCATCAGATTTTAAATATTCAAATTCATTTTCCAATTTAACAGCAGGAGGGTTGTGCCCCGCATTAACGTATTCAAGTTCACCTGTTGTAAGGTTTAATATTGCAATAAAGGCCGTTAAGAACATTCCTGCTTTGTTAGTCATACAGAGATCATTATTGGTTTTATTAACAGCAACATCTAGCGGATAGCCACTCAACAAATTACTTTTTAACAAAGATTTTGCATTCATCATAAACAAGGCTGCCGGAATACCTTTGCCGGAAACATCCGCAATTAAAAATGCGAAATGATCATCATCGATAAAAAAGAAATCATAAAAATCGCCGCCGACTTCTTTAGCAGGCTTCATTGAAGCATATACCTCAAAGTGACTAGTTTGCGGGAAATTAACCGGTAGAACGGATGCTTGAATTTTTGTTGCAATTTCAAGCTCAGATGCTCTTTTCTGTTCCTCTCTGGCATTTTCTTTTTGTATTTTCAACAAATTTAATAAGTTATCTCTCATTGTATAAAACGCCTGAGTCAAAACTCCGACTTCATCATTTGATTCAACAGGAGGAAGCTCGGTCTCAAATTCACCTTTACCATATTTTTCCGCTATCTGAGATAATTTAACAATCGGATTTGTTGTAAATTTGCATATCCAATTTATAAATACGATCAGTAATAGAATTCCGAATATTGTTACTGACAACAATATCAATTGAAAATGTTTAACCGGTTCATAGAAATTCTGCGATGAATATACCAAATAAGAACTCCACTTTGTTTTCGGAATCGGAGAATAAACAAAGACTACTTCTCCCTTATGAACAGAAGATTTTGGCATAGTTACAAAACCGCTTTTGCCTAATTTAACCTGTTCTGCTACATATCTTAACTGTTTTGAATTTATCTCATCTGCCAGTTCAGATATAGTTTTTTTGAATTCAATATTTTTATCAGGATGTATTAGATACAAGCCTTTGGCTGAAGTTAGAAGGTACGTTCCATTTGCCTCAAACTTATAATTATTAAGCCAATCCCGCATTGCATCCAAATTGCCTGAAGTTCCGATTACACCATCCCAGCTTGCGCTGCCTTTAAACCTAAAAGGTATAGAAGCGCTTGATGACAGTATCTTCTCCCCATTTTGGTCCTCAGCCATATAAGGTTCAGTCCAGTGGATTTCACCTGTATCAAGAGCATAATTAAGCCATTCTCTATTTTTTGCAAATCCTGTATCCTTCCAACTTAGAGTCTGCATTTTACCATTTTTTACAGAACTATAGTAAAAAATACCGTTAGCCAATTCACCGTGCTTAGGCGGGATATATATAAAAAATTCATAGAAATGCCCATACTGTTCCGTTATTGCTTCTATACCTGCTTGGGCCAACACTTCTAAATCTTTATTACTTATGTTGTTTTTTAATTCTAAGATTCTAGCGGTATTTACAAGGGTTTGCTCTGCAATATCTGCACCTTGTGCGATATTATGATTAACATCACCCAATGCTTTATACGCTTCTGAGATAACCTGTTCTTTTAATAGCGGCTTAGAATAGTTCGATATAAATATACTTAACAAAAATGAACCTATTAATATTGTCAAAAGTATACTTGTACTGAGCTTAAATACCAATGATCTGTTTTTTATAAAATTAATAAAGTTGAAAAACATAAATTTAAAATCAATCCCTATATAAAATATTAACTGCTACATACACTAGAGTTCAGTAAGAGGAGTGTCAAGTATCATCTCATCAGAGAATTTTATAGGACCTCCAATTTCTTTTTCCAGATTTGCAAATGACAAGTTATAGTTTAGTATGGTATTATAAAAATCAAGCCTTGCATTAAGGTATGTGTTTTCACCATCTTTCAATTCAATTGCATCGCCGACACCGGCCTTATATCTTCCCGTAACTTGTCTATATTGTTCTTTTGCCTGATCTAATGCTAATTTTGCAATAATTATTGATTCCTTATCCGTTTGTAAGTCAAAAAATGCCTTCTTAACATTAAAATATACTGTATCCCTTATACTGTCATATTGAGCTAAGCTCTTTTCATATTCTGCTTTAGCTTCATCTATTTGTTTTTTTGTTCGCCATATATTAAGGGCACTATAATTTAAGCCAACTCCTATCTGTGTTGATCTGAGGTTATAATCGTTTCCTAAACCGTAAGAATAACTGCCATATGCACCGATATTAGGAGTAAACTCTCTCCTTATTGCACGTAAATTCATTTTTGCTGCAGTTGCACTCTTTTCTGCAGAGAGCAATTCCGGACGAATATCCATCGCCATTTTTATCGCATCATCTGATGTTATATCAAATGAATTTAGGCTTAAGTCATCTGACAAATCATAATTTGTATATTCAGGCAAGCCCATTATTTTAGACAGTTCTGCTCGAGCTACTTCTAAAATATTTT
This sequence comes from Candidatus Gastranaerophilaceae bacterium, assembly GCA_045132355.1. Classification (GTDB taxonomy): domain Bacteria; phylum Cyanobacteriota; class Vampirovibrionia; order Gastranaerophilales; family Gastranaerophilaceae; genus SIG32. The sequence continues at coordinate 4,599 of JBGUSD010000064.1, read as the reverse complement.
TTGCCTTAACAAGATTTAATTTTGCTTTACCCAAATTATAATCCGCCGTTACAACATCTAATTTTGCCTTTTTACCAAGTTTGTAAAAACTCCATGCTTGAGTTAATTGAAACTCATAATCCTTGACAGTATCTTCATAAACATGAATTTGGGCTTGTGCAAATAAAATATTATAGTATGCGTATTTTATATAATAAATTATAGTATTGATATTTTCTTGGGTATTCTCTTTGCTTGCCAAATACATATTCTTTGCCATATCTGCAGTTGCTTTGGTTTTCCCAAAATCAAACAGAAGCATATCGGCAGATATATTTGGAACATAGCCCATAGAAGTATACATGCTCCTAAACCCGTATGGGAAATTTTTTGCATGCGAATATTTGTTACCGCTTCTTGAAAATTGCACTCCGACATTTATTGAAGGAAAGTAATTCGCCCAAGCTTGACCAATCTTTGATTTATACGCCTGTTCATTATATATAGCAGCTCTTATATCCGGATTATTCGCAATCGCAACATTTATGCAATCTTCAAGTGAAAATACAGAATGAACCTCATTTGTATAGGTAACATTTTGTTGAGATTTTTTATTATCCTGAATAGCATATGCGGATCCGATTGATATTGATAATATACATATTAGAATTATAAATTTTTTAAATTTCATGATCTTCACTTTCTCGTTTATTATTAAAATACTTATCAACAGTTTCTTGAACTATTACATAAAAGGCAGGAGTTAAAACGGTACCGATTGTTGCAGCAACAATCATACCGCCAATTACAGTTGAACCTACTGATATACGGCTATTTGCTCCAGCACCTGATGCAAATAACAACGGTAAAATACCCAAAATAAACGCAGCTTCCGTCATCATAATTGCTCTAAATCTCAGAAGTGCTGCTTTGATTGCCGCATCCTGTATTGATAAACCATTCTTTTCATGTTCTTCTTTTGCAAATTCTACAATCAAAATAGATTGTTTTGCCGCCAAACCAATCAATGTAATCAGACCCACTTGCGAATACAGATCAAGCGCTTGCCCCATCATCAGTTGGAATATCAATGCACCAACAATTGCGACAGGCGAGATTAGAAGTACCGCAACAGGTATCATCCAGCTTTCATATAGTGCGACAAGGAACAAGTATACAAACAACAGGGCAAAGCCGACAACAAGACCTGTTTGGCCTGAAGATTCTTTTTCCTGCAAAGAAGTTCCTGACCATGCAAAAGTATAATCTCTTGGCAGTACTCTCTTTGACAAATCCTGCATTGCTTTCATTGCATCACCTGAAGATCTTCCGCTTGCCGGAGAACCTTGAATTTGTGCCGCTCTAAATTGGTTAAATCTAGTAATAGAAACCGCACCAACTGTTTGTTTAGGCGTAATCATTGTCATTATAGGAACAGGCTGTCCCTTTGTATTTATTACAAATATTTTTTGTAAATCTTCGATTTTGTTTCTGTATTCACCCTCTGCCTGCATAAATACCTTGAATACTCTGCCTAATTTATTGAAGTCATTGATATATGCATAAGACAAGGTTGAAGCCAAAGTATTGTGGAGTTCAGATAAATCAACACTTTGGGCCAGTGCTTTTTCATAATCTATATCCAATTGATACTGCGGAACGTTCGCCTGAAACTGAGTATAAACACTTTGCAAAGCAGGATCTTGGTTTGCCTTTGCAATAAATTCTTCCGCAAATGCAGCGATATCTTGGATACTCGCATTACCAGTTGACATAAGCTGATATTCGAAACCGCCCATCATACCCAAACCATCAATAGCAGGCGGGGAAAGGGTAAATATCGCAGCTTCATTTATACCTGCGGTACGTTTATATATTTCAGTCAAAATTCCATTGTGGGAAAGGTCTGTTTGTCTGCCCTGAATTTTACGAACAATCCAACTTATAGGACCAACTTTTCTTTCGCCCCATTCTGTTAACTGGATTACAATACTTGCCTGGTTTGAAGGGCCAAAGCCACCGAATGCGATAACTCTGTCCTGATCAATACCCTCTATACCATCTATTGCTTTTATAAATTTTAAACAGACATCTTTCGTTCTATTTAAAGAAGCTCCGTCAGGAAGCGTTACAACGGAAATTAACATCCCTTGGTCCTCATCAGGGATAAATCCTGTCGGAATAACTTTGAACAAACCTAACATCAGAAATACTATCGCAACATAGGTAATTATCGTCACTTTTTTATCAAAAACGAATTTTTTAACAACATCTATATAATATTTAGTAATTTTGTCAAAGTATTCATTGAAAATTGCAAGTCCTTTATTTAGGTATTCTTGAGCAATTTTTAGCCAATGGAATTTGTCTAAATCATATTTTTTCTTTGACGGTTTAAGTATAATTGAACACATCGCAGGTGAAAGTGACAGGGCACAAACCGCAGAAAAAGCGATTGAGACTGAGATACATACCGCAAATTGCTTATACATTGTACCTGACAAACCACTCATAAAGCACATCGGAACGAATACCGCCATAAGAACAGCCGCCATTGCAACCAGAGAACCGCCAACTTCGCCCATAGTAATTTGCGTTGCCTCTAGGGCTGATTTACCGTCTTCTATATGACGTTTTACGTTTTCAATTACAACAATCGCGTCATCAACTACTACCGCAACCGCAAGCACTAACGCAAATAACGTCAACAGGTTCAAGGACATTCCAAGAGCTTTTAGAGCAATAAATGTACCGACCAATGACACAGGAATCGTTACACATGGGATTAACGTTGCCATAAAGTCGCCAAGGAACACAAATATAATTAAAATAACAATTAACGAAGTCAAAAGAATGGTAAATTCAACCTCCGACATAGACTCATGAATAAAGGTTGAACTGTCCATCATAATATCAAGCTTCAAAGAATCAGGGAATGTTTGAGAAAGTTCATCAATAGTTTTATAGATATTATCACATATTTCGACGGTATTAGCACCAGGAAGCGGCATGACCTGAATCAAGGCCGCAGGTTTTGTGTTAACAATACCAAACATGTTATAAGATTTTGCACCCAATTCAACCCTTGAAAGCTCTTTTAATCTTAATTTTGAACCATCAGAATTTGAACGGACAATGACATTGCCAAATTCTTCTGGGGTTTGCAATCTGCCTTTTGTCAGAAGAGAAAGTTTTAAGCTCGGATTTGCATCTGTCGGTTGATCACCCAAAGCACCCGCTGAAAGCTGAATATTTTGATTGCGAATCGCATTTTGTATCTCTGCGATTGAAACCTTATAACTTGCGAGTTTTGCAGGATCAACCCAAATACGCATACTATAATCATCAGCACCAAAGACGTTAACGGAACCTACGCCCGCTATTCTTTTTATCGCATCTTTTACGTATATATTGGCATAGTTTGTTAAATCAAGCTGATTCCAAGAATCATCTTCAGACGCCAGATTTAGAATAATAGCACCTGCACCGCCGACCTTGTTTTCGGCTGTTATACCTTGTAACACAACTTCTTGGGGCAGGAGGGACTGCACCTGTTGAAGTTTGTTTTGAACGTTCATCAAATTTATATCATTATCTGTACCTGTTTTAAAGAATATATTTAAGTTATATGCACCATCATAACTTGTAGATGACATATAAATCATGTCCTTAACACCATTAAGCTGTGATTCAAGGAGTGATGCAATAGAAGATTCAATAACCGCTGCACTTGCCCCAGGATAATATGCAGATATTGTGACCTGAGGAGGTGTAATATTCGGGTATTTTTCCTGTTGCAAACCAAACAGGGAAAGCAGTCCCAAAATCACAATCAATGCGGATATTACAACCGCAAATCTTGGTTTTTTAATGAAAAAATACAAATCTTCTTTATTTATAGCCATTCTAATTCCTTTTTATAATTTGAATATGTATATTATTTTTTATTTTCTGTTTTTTCATCCGGTGTATACGACTTTGTTTTTACAGGCTGACCTGTTTTATAAATATCTTGAATACCTTTCATAACAACAACGTCATCATAGTCTAGTCCGCTTTCAACAATCCAGTGATTATTATAGTTATTGTTTACAACAATATTCTTTTTAACAGCCTTTCCATCTTTAACAGTCCAAACGTAATATCCTGTCCCAACATCAGTTTTTGTAGCAGATTGTGGAATCAACATAACTTTTTGAGGAACATTAACTCTCAATGTTACATTAACATAATCTCCAGGCACTAAAAGCTCGTTAGGATTTTCAAATACGGCTCTTAACGTAACCGTACCTGTATTTTCGTCAACTTTGTTGTCTACAAATTCAACTTTACCTTCTTTTTCGTAAGTTGAACCGTCAGCAAGCCCTAACAAAACAGATACTGTACTTTCATCATTCGGATTTTCTATATAATATTTTTTTAATTCGATAAAATCACCGCTTTTTAACGGGAAAATAACCTTCATAGGGTTTGTCGTATAAATTTGAGCAATAACACCTGTTGAAGGAGTAACATAATTACCAACAGAAACAATAGCTTTGCCAATTCTGCCATCCATTGGAGAAGTTATATTTGTATAACTCAAATTTAAGTTTGCTTTATGCATATCAGAAATTGCAC
>JBGUSD010000063.1:0-4993 GCA_045132355.1 Candidatus Gastranaerophilaceae bacterium | reverse complement strand
TCTGACTCTGGCAACTTTTCTAAGTGCTGAGTTTGGTTTTTTAGGGGTTGTTGTATAAACCCTTGTGCATACTCCACGTCTTTGAGGACAATTCATCAAAGCAGGAGATTTTGTTTTGTCTGTTAGTTTTTTACGTTCAGAACGTACTAACTGATTAATTGTAGGCATTTTTTTCTCCTTTTTATTTGTAACTACTTTGGCAAGGCTATAATTCCAAAACCCTTACGCATTCTGAATTATGCCAGACTACGGGTAAAGACCTTTACGTCCACTCTTGCCGCTATGTAAAAATATCAGCACGAAAATTTCGACATAGTGTACTTATATCTAACAACAAGCATACTTAAATGTCAATCTAAACTAAATCAAAATCGCCATTTTTCTTAATATGTTCGACAAGTCCGCCATCACTGAGTAATTTAATCATAACGGGCGGAATTGGTTCAATTTGGATTATTGTACCGTTTGTAAGATTGTTTATGACGCCTTTTTCAATATCAAGTTCCAATTCGTCTCCGTCATCTATTGAATCTGTATCGCATTCTATTGCAAGCAAACCTATATTTATTGCGTTTCTGTAGAAAATTCTTGCAAAAGATTTTGCCATAACCGCACCAACACCTGCTATTTTCATAATAAGCGGAGCATGTTCTCTGGATGATCCAAGTCCAAAATTGTTGCCTGCAACAACAAAATCACCTTTTTTCATTCTTTTTGCAAAAGTTTCATCGGCATCTTCTAAAACATGTTTTGCAAATTCCGGTAAATTTGAACGTAAGTGATACAATCTGCCCGGTGCTATATGATCTGTTGATATATCATCTCCGAATTTAAAAGCTTTTCCTTTCATAATTCCTCCTTATAATGTAATTGTACATCAAATATATGTGCTATAATAATTTAAAAAGGAATTATTTATGTATTTTAACAGAAAATGTAAAGTAACGTATATTTGTCACGGAGCGACAATATATTCAGAGGAAAACAGATTTTCAGATGTCGAAAATTATCCGCAGTTGAGTGATTTAGGGCAAGAGGAAATATCAAGAATCTGTGATTATTTAAAACGCAGAGGTGTCAAAAACGACAATATATACACATCCGCTGGTGCGAGAACTGTACAAAGCGCAAAGATGATTGCAAAATTGTATAAGAAGGACTATTCAATTATTGATGAATTGAAGCCGAGAAAATGCGGTAAATTTAACGGTTTAACAGTATCTCAAATTGAAGCAAAAGCTCCTGATTTATTGGAAAAATGGTTTAATGAGCCTCAATATGACGAAGAGCTTGAAGCGGAAAGTATAGATGACTTTATAAAACATACTAAAAAAACTATTGATGAAATAGTTAATAGTAATATTGGAAACAGAATTATAATAGTAACATATCCTGAGGTTATACAAGCTGCAATATGTGCGGCACTCGGTATATCTTCAGATAAGATTGCAAAAGTTTTTATCAGAACCGGAAGTGCAACACAAATAAGTTATTATGAAAATTGGTCAAGTCTGGTATATTCTGACTATACACCGATTCTGTAAGTATTACTGTTCGGGGTGAGAGTATCATAGTGTTTATAATTTAAAAGCTCCCGATTTTGGGAGCTTTTTTAAATAACCTTTTCCGTTTTCTTTTATTAACCTTGACCTGTGTATTTTGGAACCAAATTCTTTGCGCCGGCGTCTTCCATCTTTTCGCAAGCTTCTTTGTCTTGTTCTGCAAGTTTCAATTCTGATTCCAAAGAAAGTTTTTCTTGTTCTAAATCTTCTTCCAATAACTTCAATGGTTCTAATTGTGTTTCGTTCAAGAACTCAATGTAGTTTTCAATCATTTGTGTTTGCTGTGCTGTTGACATATTTAACATTTGCATTTGTTGTGACATTTCTGTATTTACACGCATTGAAGTAGCGTTATAGTTTGCCATAGCTGATTCATAAGCCTTTTTATCAGCATCTGATAAGCCTTCTTTCAATACACCTTTTTCATCTAAGTATTTTTCTTGAATTGGTGCAAGTAAATTTTGAAGCTGAACTTGAGTGCTGCTTTGTAGACCCATCTGAGCATATGCTGATTGTTGCTTAAACATATTCATCATTTGGGTTTTTTGGTTGTTTATGTACTTCTGCATATTCGCACTTTCACGAGCTGCCCTTCTCATTTGAGATTGGACATTCATGAGACGAGCTTGGATAGAGCGAACTCTACTCGCAGCTAGTAATTTTCCGTATGCGCCCATTAAAAAGCCCATGTTTTTCGTCCTCGTGTTAGTACTCTTAAATATATAAAGTATATATACATGGTAAAATTGCCTTTTTTGAGCAATTTGTTAACATTTCTTAATATAAAATTTATACTCAAGAATAATTAAGAAATTAAATTTCATGATAAAATTATAAAAAAGTGAGGTGTAAATGTTGAAGAGTTTTAGGAATACAAAAAATTTAATTTTTTTGATTATCACTATATTATGTTTGTTTTTTCTGCCTAAAATAATGGGAATTGTGTTATTGTTTTTTGCTTCATATATAATTGCGGCTGCGCTTAATCCTTATGTAAACAAGCTGGAAAATAAGATGAACAGAGGGGTGGCAACGGCTATTGTTGTATTTAGCGTGATCTTCTCTGTTATTGCTCTTTTCTTACCGATATTTTTTATGGCATATAAGGAAATAAAAGTTTTTGTAACATTCCTACCTCAAAAGTTAGAATTGTTGACGAATTTTTTACTTAATCTTAGACTTCACGAGCAGGGATTGTCAGAATTGCTGGATTTAAATTCAATTTTAGGTTCGACAACAAATATTGCGCAAAATGTCTTTAATCAGTCATTAAATATTACTATGGGCTTTGCATCCGCTTGTGTGGTAATTGTTGCAATCACTATGATTGTATTTTACTTACTGATGGATAAAACGTATATAAGGTCAAAATTTATTGAGTTTTTCCCACCGGATTTAAAAGATAAATCAAGTGAAATATTAACGACTATAACTAACAGGGTTGGAAGCTATGTAAGGGCACAAATATTATCTATGGTAGCAGTTGGCATAATGGTTATGCTTGTATTAGCAATAATAGGGGTTGAGTACCCTCTTTTACTCGGCTTAATTTCAGGAATCTTGGAAATTATTCCTGTATTGGGTCCTACAATTGCGCTTGCCCTTATACTGCTTGTTGCTGCTCAACTTGGCTGGCTTAAAATAATATTTATCGTAGTTGCCTTTTTGGCTATACAACAAATTTCAAATTACATAGTAAGACCGTTTTTATTTGGAAAATTTATGTCACTTCATCCGTTGATGGTTTTCTTTGCGTTGTTTGTAGCACAACAGTTTCTGGGCGTGTTTGGTGTTATTTTGTCCCCTGCAATAGCGGCTACAATATGCGTGCTTGTGGATGAACTATATCTAAAGCAAATAAATAAGGATCAAGATATTGAGTGAAATTGTCCTATATACTCCAAATCCGTGCAAAAACGCAGATTTTAATGTTTGGATGGCATACCCTGGCCCTGAATCTTTTGCTTTGTCCTCACTAGGCTATATGTGGTTGTACAAAGATCTTGATTTACTTGACGATGTAATTGTTGAGGCTGTAAACCTTGATACAACAAAGACTTCAATTATGCCGCAAGACGTCGATATGATTGGGGTTTCTATTTCATTTGATATGGATATATTTGATGTGCTGACAATTTTAGACAAGTACAAAATACCGTTAAAATCATCTGACAGGGGTGTAAACATTCCTTTTGTTTTTGCCGGAGGCCCTGTTATAACTTCTAATCCTGAGCCTTATAAGGAATTTTTTGATTTTATGATTATTGGGGACGGTGAGGACACAAACAGGCTGGTTGTCGAAATTTGCAGAGATAATGCAGACAAACCAAGGGATGATGTTTTGGACATATTGTCAAAAGTTGACGGGGTTTATGTCCCATCCGTAAGGCAAGAAAAAGTCGTTAAAGTTACCAAAAAGCTTGCAAAATGTATATATACTCCTATAATTAGTGAGAAAGCATTTTTTAAGGATACTTTTATAGTTGAGATTGAGAGAGGTTGTGCAAACAGATGTAGCTTTTGTCTTGCGTCATATATTAATTTGCCTATAAGGTTTGTTCCTTTAGATGAAATCATTTTTGCAATAGATTTGGGACTGCAGTATACAAATAAGATTGCACTTTTAGGCGCTGAAGTTACAGCTCACCCGCAGTTTAATGAAATATTGAATTATATATATAAAAAAATAAAATCAGGGCAACAAATTCAGATGAGTATTTCATCAATGAGAGTGGATTCTTTCACGCCTGATGTTGTCAAAATTCTTGTGGCTGCGGGTCAAAGGAATACCACACTGGCAATAGAAGCCGGTAGTGAGCGATTAAGACGGGTTATAAACAAAAACCTGACTGAAGAACAAATCTTTAATGCGGTAAAGGTTGCAAAAGAAAATGGTCTAAAAGGGCTGAAATTCTATGGTATGATTGGAATTCCGACAGAAACTCAAGAAGATATAGATTCTATTATAGACCTTGCAAAGCGTATAAAGGCTCTATATAAGGGTTTTGAGATTTCGTTCGGGTTCTCAAGCTTTGTCCCAAAAGCAAATACTCCATTTCAATGGCATGGAAGGGTTGATAATAAGACCCTTGAAAAGAGAGCAGAATATTTGCGTAAGGAGTTACACAAGATTGGTGTACAGGTGCAACTTCCAAGCATAAAATGGGATTATTATCAGGCTGTGCTTTCACGCGGTGATGAAAATTTGTCGGATTATATTTTGGAAGTTTATAAAAATAAATTATCTCTCGGGGTTTTAAAATCTGTCGCAAAAAATTTAAAAATAAATACTGATTACTACGCGATAGATACCTATAATATAAACAAGATTTTACCATGGGACTTTATAGACATTAGTCCGCGCAAAAAATTCCTGCAAGACGAATATACAAGGGTAATGAATACCTCTAATCTTCAATAACTATCGCATT
>JBGUSD010000062.1:0-3832 GCA_045132355.1 Candidatus Gastranaerophilaceae bacterium | reverse complement strand
TAATGTATTCATAAAAAGTTTTGAAATTTGTATCAATCTCGATACTTGTTTTGACAAACGAATCAATCAGATCTTTTGAAATGTTCGGAATTAGTTTAAATTCTTCAATAAGACACTCTTTTGAGGTTATCTTGTTATTTGCCCAAAGCTGCTCAATCTCCTTCCAATTGCCTTTTGCATATGCTTTTATAAAACTGTATAGCCCGTCTTTGTTTGTTATTGTTCCGTCAAAATCTGATAAAATGCATAATTCTTTCATATAACTTATTTATTATAAATATATTACTAAGTCAATTTTAGTTACTTGGAAAATGTAGTGAAAAAGGTATGCAAGATGAATTAAGACTTGTAAACGGTAAATGCAATAACGTTATTGCGCCGGACGGATATGTACGTTCTGATGTTAAAGACGGTGATGTGATTAACATGAATGAAGGCTGGTTTGAACGTGCGGAATGGCTTGACGAAGCTATGCATGAGTTTTAATTTGAAAAATATGTATATGATGAAAAGAACCACAGAGGTGGTTCTTTTTCTTTTAAATACCTAAAAACATTCTTACATTAGCGTTTTTATTGACTGATAATATTAATTTTTTACCTATAAATAAAGAAAGCATTGAGAGTATTGTCACAAGTGCAAATCTGATAATAACAATTCCAAGCGCTAAACTATAATTATTATTAACAATCGGAATAACTTTTTCTAATCCGAAAATTTGATTATATACAAAGAACCAATACCAATGGACAAAAAACAGCCCGAAACTATATTTTGCAGTGATATCAAGGACTTGATTCAGCATTTCTTTCTTAATAAACCATTCATCATAGTGTTTTAAATAACCTAAAATGAGCATTGTAAGTAATGTTTTGGAAATGGTAAAGTTTGAATAAATATTGTTATAACTTAGGTATATATTTACACCCGCAAATCCTATCATAAGAAGCCATAAAAGGAGTCTTTTGCTATAAAAAATGTCAATTACTTCTTTGTATTTAGAACAAAACATTCCAAAAACATATAAAGAAAAGAAATGAATAAAACCGTTAAATACATACCCTAAACAGGCAAGATATTTTTGAGTATAGGTTAAAGACATTATTGAATTGTAATCGACATCCACCCTTGGGCAAATTACGGTAACTAAAAACATCAAAGGTAATATTTTATATAACCAGCCTTTCTGTTCAAGTTTTAACAATATCCAAGAACAGAAGAAAAATAAAACTATCATCGGAATAAACCATGTTGGAGTGTTATGAATTCTTCCTGTTGTTAAAAACATTGGTATTTGTATTAAAGGGTTTAATCCGTCAAATGAATTGCCGTATATTTGCGGTAAAAATAAACAAAAACAAATACCTGGAATCGCAGTAATAATATAGGGAACGATGACATTTGTCCACTTTTTGGCAAGATAACTTTTATACTCATATTTCCCTGATAAATGTTGAAATAAAAAGCCTGAAATAAATATAAAGAGGGCTGTTCCGCCGCAAACAATTTCACAAATAATCTTATGTAATAAGGTTGAATCTTCTCCAATTTGCATTGTATGACCTGCAATAATAAGCAAAATTGCAAGTCCTCTGAATATGTTTATATAATTTAAAAATGATTTTTTCTTATTCTCCATTATTTACTCCGTGTGTAAGATCCAGCCACAAAACTTGATATGGCGCTAATAATAGGTGCATAGTGTTTTCTGATAGTGATATATTAACTTTAATATTTTCATTTTTTATCAAGTTTTTGAGTCTGGTTATCTTTTTGTTATTTTTGAGAATTGTTGTTATTGGTAAAGGAATATCTGCAACAATTTTATTTTTAGATAGGTTATTTATTACAAGGATTTGCTGTGTCTTATTTTTTCTTATATATGATAAACAGCTGTCAGAAGATGTTTTCAAAATGTCAAAGTTACCATCTGCCATTACCGGCAATGATTTTCTAACATCCAACAAACGTTTTGTGTTGTAATATATTTTAGAATTAAATAAATACCATCCTTTTTGTGAACCGTAGAAAAGTTTTTTAGGAACAGGTCCTCTGTTTATGTCTCGGGAGTCGAAAGCTGATAATAATTTCAAAAATTTATTTTTGCTTTTTCGCTTTTGTGCAGATTTTTTTGCATTTTCGAAATTATTCGTAACGCCAACTTCATCTCCGTAGTATATTATCGGGATTCCAGGAGTTGAAAGCATTATTGCGAATGCTAAATTTATTCGGTTAGGGTTTTTATCTAAAAAGTTTGCAAGTCTTCCGGAAACTCCAAATCCGTTTCTAAACTCTGCTCCTTTGGGTTCTAAGTCTTCAAAAATTAAATTTCGGACTTCAGGGCTGACCATTTCAAGAGTTAATTCATCATGTACCCTTAAGAAAACTCCCCAAGAGGTGTTTTTAGGTATACTCGGAGTTTTCTTGTATGTATCAATGTAATAATTTTTATTTTCAGAGATTAAACTCGCCCAAATGGCATTCATATATGGAAAATTGTACGCGATTTGCGATTCTGATGTTCGAGAAAGTTCTTTATCGGTTTCTTCTATTTTAATATTTATATCCCGATTTTTGCCAAAATAAGGGATAATATCTTTTGGGTGCTGGCATGCTTCAACCTGAATAACAGAAGAAGATGCCGTTAGCTGAATATAATTGCTTAAAATGTTAACTATTGAATGTGTTTTGGGTTGATTCTCGGCATTTGTTCCGATTTCTTTTGATAAGTACGGAATAGCATCCATTCTAAATATATCTACACCCAGATTTGCCCATTTCGTAATTGTATCAAGCATATAATATAAAACTTCCGGATTTTCCCAATTGATATCTAATTGAAATGGGTAAAAAGTGTGATAAAGGTAATATGTTTTTGTTTCGTTTTCGCCAATTTCGTTTTTAATATTTATTTTTATCTCACGCCAATTTGTCTCTGTGTTTTCCGGGAAAATAAGTCTTCTTTTTGAGATAGTCCCGTCATTTTCAGTATATTCAACTACCGTTCCAAGTTTTTCATCGGTATATCTTTTATATTCAGGCATTTGGTCTTTCCAAATAAAATAATCCAAATATCTGGTATCTCCGGCTTGTAGATTTTTGAACCACTCATGTTTATCGGACAGGTGGTTAAGAACCAGGTCTGCTTTTATATTAAAACCTTTGTCCTTTGCTGTTTTAATAAAGTTCTCAAATTGTTGCATGCCTCCAAGTTCTTTTCTCACATCTTGCGGATTTTTTACATCAAAACCGGCATCTTCCATAGGACTATCTACAAATGGCAATAAATAAAGTGTAGTTACCCCTAAATCCTTCAAATAATCAAGCATTTCAACTGTATTATTAAAGGTGTTATCTTTATTGTTTTGTACTATACCAAATTGATTTACGTAGAACATATAGATAATTTCATTTTTAAACCAATCGGAAGTTCTTTTTATATCCTGTTGCTTAAGCTTTTGAGGTCTGCTTTTTGTAGCAGATATAGCGTGTTCTATTAATTTGTTATAAATTTCATCAACTCTATCCTGCCCATAAACATTTTGGATAGAAGTTTTTAGTTCTCTTTTTATACGTGGATCGACATAAAAAGAGTTTTGTTCTTCTTCGTCAGGATTGTTATATGTAGCAGCTTGAGCAGTAGCTGTATCAATGCCTGAAGCCTCTTGTGCATAGGTATTACCTGATATCAACGTAAAGAACATGAATAATGCACTGAAAATTATTTTCAGTTCGTACTTGTATTTTAAATTTAATATATTCATAAAAATATTATTTATTTCTAAAATTCTCTACCCAAATTATATCACAAATAATAATTTTCAAATTTGTT
>JBGUSD010000061.1:0-3851 GCA_045132355.1 Candidatus Gastranaerophilaceae bacterium | reverse complement strand
CGGCTGATTGCGGAAGTGTGAATCCAAATACGCAAAGCGCCAAAAGTAATGCCCCAAATATACCAAATTGTGCTGCACCACCGAGCAATGCTGTTTTGGGGTTTGCAATTAACGGCCCAAAGTCTGTCATTGCCCCGACACCCATAAATATTATTAGAGGGAATATTCCCTGATGGATACCTGCTTCATAGATAATTCCCAAAAAGCCGTGAGGACCTGCTATATCTGCAACCGGAATATTTGATAACAGTCCGCCAAATGCAATAGGAATTAACAAAAGCGGTTCGTATTGTTTCTTTATGCCAAGCCATAGCAGGAACAAGCATATTAAAATCATTATCGGTGAACCGAATTGATGCAAGAACTGTTCTGCTGTGTTTGTTATATTCGGGTCAGCAGGCTGAACAAAATTTGCTATACCTGTTGATTCCCAAAGTTTTATTAAACTTTCTTGTATATTCATTTTCTCACCTCAATCTATGCTATTGTAACCAATACTTGTCCGTTTTGAACGTGGTTACCTGCTTCAATTTCAACTGATTTAACAGTTCCGCCGACAGGGGATTTGATTTCAGTTTCCATTTTCATAGCTTCAATAACGGCAATAACATCACCTTCTGATATGCTGTCGCCTTCTTCGACCAACACTTTCAAAACTGTTCCTGGAAGTGCTGCCTTGACAGGGGTTCCTTCTCCTGCGACTGCTTCTTTTGCTTCTATACCTTCTTTGATGGAGAAGTCATACAGTTTGCCATTTACTGTAGCTTTTTCGCCTTCAAGAGCAACTGCATATTTTTTGCCGTTAACTGTTACTGTGTAACCGTTTGAAGAATTGCCCGTTGATGCTTCGGATTGTTTTTCGTTCTTTCTTACACCTATTGTACCTTTTCCTTGTAAGAACAAGATACCTTTTTCTTTGCAAGCCGCTGCGATAAACAGATTTTCTTCTGTTTCTTCAAGTTTTGCATCTTTTAGCATTTTTCTTGCGGCTTCAATTCCTTTGTTAGGGTCTTTGTCGTTAATATCAACAACTTTTTCGGTTGTAGGTTCAAGACCTAACTGTTCTGCTGCGATCTTAACGATTTCCTGATCAGGTTCGCAAGGTGTTTTACCAAAATACCCAAGAACCATTTTCCCGTAGCCTTCAGCAATTTTCTTCCACTTGCCAAACATAACGTTGTTAAATGCTTGTTGGAAGTAGAACTGTGAAACAGGAGTTACTGATGTTCCAAAACCGCCTTTTTCTACAACTTCTTTCATGGCTGCTACAACTTCAGGATATTTATCCATAATACCGTTATCACGAAGCATTTGAGTGTTTGCAGTTAAAGCTCCGCCAGGAAGCGGTGATTGAATAATCATTGGGTTAACTGCCAATGCTTCAGGCGGCAAGAAGTAATCCTTCATGCAGTCTTTGAATATTTCTTCTGTTTCAAGAATTTTTTCAACATCAATGCCCAAATCATAGTCTGTACCCTTGACAGCGTGCCACATAGATACAATATCAGGCTGAGCAGTGCCGCCGGATACAGGCTTCATAGCCAAGTCAATGCCGTCAGCGCCACCGTCTAATGCTGCCAAATATGCAGCCAAACCTGTGCCGGCTGTTTCGTGGGAGTGGAATCTGATATGAGCATCTTTCCCCAAAATTTCTCTTGTACGTTTAATTGTTTCATAAACTTTTCTTGGGGCTGATGTTCCGGATGCATCTTTAAATGCCAATGAATCAAACGGAATCCCTGCATCAAGTATGCTTCTCAGTACTCTTTCGTAGAAATCTACGTCATGAGCGCCTGTGCAGCCGATAGGTAATTCCATCATAGTAATTGTAACTTCGTGTTTAAGTCCGTTATCTTTAATGCATTGGCCTGAATAAATCAAGTTGTTGACATCATTCAATGCATCAAAGTTCCTGACTGTTGTAACGCCGTGTTTTTTAAACATTTTTGCGTGTAGGTTGATGATGTCTCTAGGTTGGGAATCAAGCCCAACAACATTTACGCCACGAGCCAAAGATTGTAAGTTGATATCAGGGCCTACCGCAGCTCTGATTTTGTCCATAGTTTCAAATGCATTTTCATTGCAGTAGAATATTGGTGACTGAAATCTTGCACCGCCTGCAACTTCAAAGTGCTTGATACCTGCAGCTACTGCTGATTGCAAAGCAGGAATAAAGTCGTCAACGAATACTCTCGCCCCGTATACGGATTGAAAACCGTCACGGAATGATGTATCCATAACTTTGATAAGTTTCTTTCCCATAATTATATTTCCTTTCGTAATTATCCTCTTGCTTTAATGACAGCTAATGCGACTGCAATAGCCTCATCCTCACTTGTTTTTGCTTTTGAAGGCTTTTCTGTTTCAAAAATTTGTTCAGGGAATATTTTATTTAAATATCCGACTATTTTTGACATGATAATCATTCCGATGATTAAAATACACAAGAATGACATTACAAATGTAATGCCTATGCACATTATCATCAGACCTTCGGTCCATAATGTTCCTGTCATAATATATCTCCTATCGTAAGTACAATCTCTTTTCCGTTATTTTCAAGAACCAATTCTCCCGCATTATTCACCGTTTTTGCAATGCCTGTTGCTGTATTTTTAAAGCCTTTTACGCATATTTCGGTATCTAAAAATGAGGCTCTTGAAATATAATCACTTTTTATAAATTCAAAACCTTGTTCTAAAAACTGGTTATAATTTTCAAAAAACCTTTCGGTTAATGTGTTTAAGAAGTCATACATGTCTATGCTTTTGCCAGTTTCGAGGTTTAGTGCAGTTGCAATTTTATCGGGAATTGAGTCAATGTCTTCTTTTTTTGCATTTAGGTTAACTCCGACGCCAAGCACCAGACCTTTAAAAGAATTTCCCTGCATAACTGTTTCTGATAGAATTCCGGCTATTTTTTTGCCGTCAACAAGTACGTCATTTGGCCATTTAATCTGTGTTGATATTCCGTATTCTTCAATGACTTTGCATAAAACTACTGATAAATATTGTGTGAGGTTTGAATATACACTAGAAAACGTATCTGAAGGCTTTAGAACAAAAGAAAGAAACAGATTTCCCTCTCCAAGGTCAACCCATGACCTTGTTAATCTGCCTCTGCCGGAGGTCTGTCTGAGGGCATGAATAACTGATTTGTCCTCAAGGTCTTTGAGGTTGTTTTTGGCGTAAATGTTCGTGGAATCCACTGTTTCAAGTGTAATTAAGTTCATCTCTCCCTCATCCGTATATACATGATAATTGTATAATAAACAATAATTTTTCGCAAATTAGAAATATTTACCTTATATTAAGTATTTGCAAAATGAATTTGCTTAGTATAGAATAGGACTGTAAGGAGAGGATATGGAGCATTGGCTTTATACATTAGCTATAGGGGATAAAACATATGTCTTTAATGTTGATACCATTCTGACTATGTGGCTTGCTATGGGCGCAATACTTGTTGTATCTTCCTTTGCAACCCGTAATGCTTCAGTAATTCCGGGAAAACTTCAAGTAGTCATGGAAAACATATTGGGTTTCTTTTGGAATATGTCAGATTCTCTAATGGGAAAAGAGGGAAGAAAACATATTCCCATTATAGTTTCTCTGTTTTTGTTTATTCTTGTCGGAAACCTTATGGGGCAGATTCCGTTTAGAGTTATTGAATTGAAGCAAGGGGAATTTGCATCTCCGACAAATGATATCAATTTGACTGCGGCGATGGCAATTATTGTCCTTGTTTATTATGTATTTATAGGATTTAAGAAAAAACAGTTCAAATTCTTATTAAAAGATTTTTCATTGATTAGCATATTTATTTGTTTAATAGATATATTAGAAATGTTT
>JBGUSD010000060.1:0-20026 GCA_045132355.1 Candidatus Gastranaerophilaceae bacterium | reverse complement strand
GGGTGTTTCTTTCAAGTCGGACTTTTTTGTACATAGTTTGGCTAACCTGATTACCCTCAGAATCAAATATCACATATCTATCATTTGTTTTTGCCAACAAATATTCGCCGAGATGCTCAATTTTTTGGTATTTAATGTCTGTCGCCATTGAGCCGTCAGGTTTCATCAAGCCATACTTTTTGTATCTTTTGATAAGTATCAAATCGCCGAGTTGTTTGATTTTTTCGCAGTCATTTTGTTGATAAATGTTGTTATCTTGGTCTAAAATTCCATAATAGCGGTTCAATTTGCTTATAAACAAAGTTTTGTTTATGTGTTTGAGTTCCTGATACTTTATCGGAACAATCGTATTTTCTGAAATATCTATAATTCCGTATTTTTTGTCAAAACGGACAAGGATTTTGTCGGGTTCTAACAGCCTCATATACGTGTATTTGCGCTCAGATGTTGTCAAACCGTTGCTGTCCTTAATCTGATAAAAGCCATCTTTGTTCACAAGAAAATAGTCTTTTCCGCCTATTTTGGCGTGTTCAACGCTTTGGCAATTATCCGTAAGAACCGTTCCGTCTGATTTGTAAATGATTGAATTTGTAAAAATATGCTTTGATCCGTTGGAATAGTAGTTTATTATTCTGTCGGTAATTGCGTAAAAATCGTTACAGTTGGGGAATTTTTGTTCAAAAGTTTTGTGTTCCGTATTTACAAGGTATACTTGATTCCCGGAATATGATGAAGAATATCCGTTGTGATAGGGGTGATGCCTGTGTGTATGCAAATCCGTAATACATCGACCTACCATCATATCAGTAGTTGATGATGCGAAAGCATTCCCAAAACCAAAGCATAAAAATACTAATACTGCACAAACCTTTTTCATCTACGACCTCACATATCTACTACAATTATAACAGTTTTTAAAACGGTTTTGTATATTTTTCTCCGAAATATGAAAGAATGTTAAATAATAAATAAAAAAGACTACTTTCGTAGTCTTTTGATAAATGGTTGCGGGAGCTGGATTTTACAAAGCGAACAGACGACACGCAAGTGAGTCTAGTGAGCCTGTATGCGAAGGGCAAAGCCCGTAGCTGAACCTCGGTGAGAATACAGCGACCAATAAAAAAGACTACTTTCGTAGTCTTTTAATAAATGGTTGCGGGAGTCCACATTGAACGTGTTTGGAAAATTGAAAATCAAGTTATAAGGACTTCTTCGGCTGATGTAATTTCTGTTTTAAGTAAGAAAAAGATATTTTCTCGTAATTTCATGGAAAGAACTATGGGTTTAACTACTGGACAAGCCTACTGGTATATTAAACGGCTACTTAAAACTGGCATGATTAGGAAACTGAAAGCAACAGAGTATGTCGGTAACAAAGGAAAGCAACAAGCTTTATATAAGTTCATTACCCACGTGTATGAGCCGTATTCTGAGGGTATCGTGGAATGAAAAATCAATACTTTCAGCCCTGTTGAATTAAATACTGATACCATGAATTAACATATTAAATGGACACAATATGGACATGAAATTATTGCCACTATAACTTACTCATAGCTTCGTTAAATTGAGCTTGTCTATCGGCAACATTAAAGAATGGGAATCCTATTATCTTATAATTGTTATCATCTATAAGTGTTTTAACTGGTCTTCCAGATTCTTCAATCTGTAATAAAAATTCTTCTTTCCATGAGTCTTTTTCTATAAGATGTGAACCTTTAGGTTCAATAAATATCTGGTATTGGTCTGTAATGTTACCTTCTTGTTTTGTCATAATAAGAACATAGTCTGGTTCAAAGCGTTCTCCACCATTAAATGAGAATAACTTTAACTGTCTTTCATTCCTTATTAGATAAACCTTATCATATTTGTTCTTTAAGTCTTGTACGTGGTCTTTGAAGTATGCAACAAACTCTTTTTCTTCACTTGTTCCATAGTTATCGGTAAATACAAACCAATCCTCATTAGAAAGATTTACCTTCAAGTGTTCTGATATTGCACCATTTGATTGCGATATACCTTGACCGTCTCCATGAGGGTCTGTATAACTTACGGTCTTATCTCTGAATACTTCACATAGTTTTCTAGGCTTAAATTCCTTTGTTCCTTCGTAAGTTTCTTCAATGTCTGAGATTCTATTTGATATTTTACCTAAAGTATATTTCAAGGCTAAATATAACTGTTTATTGGTAATATCAGATTCACTAATTTTTATACTCAGCTTGATATTCCCTAAATACTTAGAATCTGTTATGAATTGTTTAATTGAAGTTAAATTAGGATAATATTGTTTAAGTATATTGAACTTGAAAATATTGTACTGTCTTAAAGCCTTATGTACGATAGGATAAGGAATATTAGAAATGACAAACTCTTTCAATACTCCTCTTTCTCCTGTGTTTGTGTCATCTGCTGAACTTTCCAATAGCGTAGTTGTGCTTGAAGCACCTGCTGATAGGTCGTAACTATATATTGTATCTCTGACAGACGGTAAAAGTTCAGTTATTGTATTTCTTGATTTAACAGCTCTTTCATTTTCAAAGACTAAACCATGTTTATATAGGTTATCATTCTTGAAGTCTTCTTTAAGGATATAAGGACATTCTTTAATGTTATCTGGCATTAATCCTATACCTCTCATAGCTGTTGTAAGTTCTGAGATATATGTGGAATTATTCATACAATGGTAATAGAGAGTTTCACAAACTCTTAATTCATTTTCTATATCTTCATCAAACTTACGTAAGAATCTTTCTGCTTTATCCGTAGTCGTAAATGGGCAATATCTCGCACCACGACCTATTAACTGAGCTTCTTTAATTGTTTGTGCTCCAGGCCCTCCGTGCCTTTCAGCACTACGAGACTCATAAAGTCTTACTATATCAAATAAATTAAGGACATCCCAACCTTCATTTAATTGGTCAACAGCAAAGATACAGCGAATCAGATTATTTCTGTCTTCTAAAGAGTTAATCTGTAATTGATAATTTCCCTTTTCTTCTTTACTGTTTACAGAAATACATTTCTCATCCGAAAAGTCTTCTTTGATTTCAGCAATTAATTCTTCTGTTGTTAAGTGCTTGTCAAAGTATTCAAACATCTTAACAAGTAACGGATGACTATTCTGTGTTCTAATCCTTGTTATATCAGCTTCTGACAAATTATCAATAAGTGGTCTAAAATGTTCTGCATAAAATTCTTTGCTACCTATTTTTATTTCACCATTTTTATTTTTGGTTGTTTCAATATTGTCACTTTTTAGCAAAATTACGGGTTTGATTGTCTTTTTATTATCTTGAAATAGTTTTAACCTATACTGACTTAATAAGATTGCTTGTAATACTCTATCATTTGTAGACACATGGGATTGAAAAGTCTTAACTTCCTTTGAATAACGGTCTTCTCTAAACTTTCTTAAAGGATAGTCTATTATAATTTTTTTCTCGTATGCGGTTTTAATGTATGTATTTTTCAAATCACAAGTTGCCGTAAATTCAAGTAATACATTATCTCTATCGGAATTAAATATTCTATTAACTGTTGTTTCCCAGTTACTTTTGTCTTCTTTCTCCGATTTAGATAAACCTTTTTTAGTCTCTATATTAAGGTGGTGTGCTTCGTCAGCTATCAATACAATTTTTTTTTCTGCAAAGTCATCATCCGTTAAACCATTTTCTTTAAATTGATTAAGACTCATGTGTAGTCCTTGAATAGTAGTAAAACAGATATTAATATCTTCTTGATTGCAGCCTTGAAAATTATCTACAGTACGAACCTTTATAATTTCACCGTCAATGTTGATTTCATCATTAAACAGATACTTACTTGAAGTCTGGTTAATAAAGTTATCCTTAGTCTTTTGAACAATGTTATCTGTATTAACAAAGAATAAGAAATTCCTATAACCCTTCTTGTACAGATATAAGATTAAACCTGCCATTATAAGAGTCTTACCGCTACCTGTTGCCATGTGAAACAGGACTTGTGTAGGTTTATGACATTTTTCACTTTCAAAGTATGTAATAAAGTTTCTAAAAGCTAGTTCTTGATATGGTCTGATAGAATATTTCTGAGTAAGGTTCTTTGTTACATACTTTGGTAATTCCTTGTATGCTTCTGGTGCAAACTCTCTAAGTGCATTTATATCCTCGAATAAGAATGTTCCCATATCTATACACCCTCACCATAGAAACTTCTTGCAAATGCTTTTTCTTCCTCAGTTACAGCAAGGTCTTCATCTTCCATATCACAGAAATTAACATATAACAAGTTCTTATCCAATACTTGAATTAAGAAACTACGCTTGTCTTCTGTTGATAGTTCTTTGAAGTCTTGTTCTGATTCTTTAAGTTTATTTATATCAGCTTTATAGCTTATAAATTCAGAATCTGTGATTTCTTTATACAAGTCATTTAGCTTATTATCATTTGCAACTTGTATTTCATCTATATACTTGTGGTTAAGTTCTTTTAATTCACAATAAACGAAACTTCCACCGCCATGCCAGTTAACAGATTCAGATATACCACCTTGCTCTCCTTGCAAAGCAGCTTTTAGTCTTTCAATAGAAACCGTATCAATATATTCCATTTGTTCTATACCAATAAACTGTCTATTCATTTTTAATGAAACTGCTTGAGTAGTTGAAGACCCCATAAAAAAGTCTAGTACAATATCATGTTCTTTTGTACAGACTTCTATAATTGATTTAACAAGGTTTTCTGGCTTAGCATAATTGAATTTTTCATTTCCTAATATTCTTTCAATTTGTTCATTGCCGTCTTTATTCTTACAATATAACATTAAATTGCTTAGAAACTCTTGAATTTGAAAATCAGAAATTACGGCACTTAATTTTCCACTTCTATCATCTTCCTCTTTAAATTTACGAGAATATGGAACTGTAATATTTAAGAAATCATAGTCATCAGGAAAAACGATAGCACCTCTGTCGTAATATTCTTGAAATGTATCTTTTGTAATCCCCCAAAGTCTTTTAGGATTGTATTTATATACCTTCTTAGTTTTAGGGTCAACCAAATCAAACGCAGAGTTAGGACGCTGAGATTCTACCTTTTGTGTTGTTAAATCTGATATACGCCATGGACGTCCCGGAAAATCAGGTGTTTCATAATATTTTCTATTGACAACTCTACCTACAACATCTGTTTTATCGGTAACATTCGTATAACATAGTAACCAGTCAAAATCCTGTGAAAGATTAAATGGAACATCTGATTTTCCATTACGAGTTCTTCGTGGTAGTGTTGCAACAAAATGTTCTTTGCCAAATATATCATCAGCCATTACTTTTAAATAATGCATACCGTCATCACTTATACTTATCCATATTGTTCCACCTTCGCATAACATTTTCTTTGCTATCTCTAAGCGATTTTTCATGAATGCCAACCATGTGGACATGTGAAAATTAGAATTATATTTAAAAGCATCCGTTTCGGTTGTTTTATTAAAATAATATGGAGGGTCTATGTATATGCACTTTACTCTACCCTCATATCTTTTTAATATTGATGATAATGCAAGTAAGTTATTTCCTTTAATTAGAAGATTATCTTTGTCATCAAATTCAGTTATGCTTTCTTCTCCGTCTTTAGTATATCTTTTCATATTAGTAAATACTTTAGGTGCAAGAAGTCTGTCAACATCATCTGGTGCAAGCAATTCATTATAGAATATCTCTCCTCTTTTCTGGTCTTCCTTAGTTTGACCGCCTTCTAATACGCAGTCTTTATAAGGGAATGATAGTACAACATCATTCTTAGAAGAAATGAATTGTTCCTTGCTATCTATTAAACCGATAGTATTCTTAAACCTTGTATATGAGTCTTGAAGGAATGCCTTGTTATTTATAGCCCAACCAAATGCAGTTTTATCAAATACTAATGTTCCGTCAATATCAGTAAAGAACTTCTCTTTCATTTTATCATTGGATAAAAGTAACCTAATCAAGTCTTTATCCATTTTCATAGCACACTCATAGACTTTATTTCTTAATAAGTCTTTACCGTTATCAGCATAGAATCTCTTTTCAGGGTCTTGTTCTAACAATTCTAATAATTCAAAATAAAATCCTTTTCTTTCTTCTGTCATGATTCGTCCTTTGGTTATAACTATACCATATTAACAAATCTTAACATTATTATAAAGAACGGCAATCATACATTAATAGGATTTCAGGGGGTTTTACATTAAGTCTATCATATTGTTAATGCGTATCAATTTATCAAGATTACAAGTACATAACTTCTTGTTTATCAGTTCTATAATCTTAGCTATATCTTTCTCTGGTTCTGGTAACAATAATTCAACAGGGGAAATATTAAATACATCACATACTTTATCAACGGTTTCTGCTGTCGCTTGATATTTGTTATGTTCAAGGTTTCTATATCCTTGAACACTCATATTAATCTTTTCAGCAAACTGTTCTTGTGTAAGTTTCTTACTTACACGCAATCTTTTAATGCCACCATTAATCATTTCTTGATAACTCATAACTATTATTCTCACTTATCTTGTAACAAATTAAAACTAATCATATAGACAAGTAGGTACTACTTATAGTATGCTTTGACTGTTGTTAAGGACGGTGATAATGAATGGCAAAAGTTGTTTCTTCATAGGTAGTAGGCATTCATCAGATGACCTCATAGAACCATTAAAACAAGCGATTGAAACACATATAACAGGGTATGGTGTTAAGACCTTTATAGTCGGACACTATGGCAACTTTGATAGTATGGTTATAGGTGCTTTAAGAGAGGCTAAGAAACAACATAACGACATAGAGCTATATTTACTTGCACCATACGCATTAAATCAAAAGACAGACACACCAGAGGGCTTTGACGGTACAATTTATCCAGACGGATTAGAGAAAGTACCATTTAGACTTGCAATAGTTCAAGCAAACAGATTTACTGTCAAAAATTCTGATTACCTCATAGCACATCAAGGCATAGGTAATTCAAGAAATCTTGTTGAGTACGCCCAGAAACGAGAGAAAAAGGGCTTGATAAAGGTAACTCTATTATAGTTCATAAAACGTTCGTTATACGGACGGTAAAATACTATGCTTAAAATAGTCCGAAAAAGGCCGCAGCATTTCTTTACAAACGTTCGTAAATGTATTGACATTTTACGAACTATATGCCATAATAAGAATGTTAGGAACAGAATATAAGGAGATAACAAAATGAATCAAGTACAACTTAACACAACGGCTCAAACATTATTAAAACTGTATGAAAGAAAAGCACAGTTGATGAATGAAATTGGTGAGTATGAAGAACGCCTTAAACAGCATTTAACAGACAACAATCTAACTTATTTAGCATTAGAAGCTGCTAATGTGTCATGGGTAGACATTGAAAGTGTGATTATTGACTCAAAAAGGGTTAGGGAATTTCTAACACCGAATGAATTAGCATTACTCACTAAAACTAAACATAGTAAAAGATTTACTTGTAAGGTTGCTGCCTAACGGCAACCTTACACCAATTAGGAGATAATATGACGGAAAATAGAATATATGCCTATTGCAGAGTATCGAAGAATGACGGCTCAATGACAATAGAAAATCAAGTTTATGCAATTGAACAATATGCAAAGGAACATAACTTACATATCGCAACATTTTACAAAGATGAGTGTAAGGGAGATACCCCTATTTCGCAACGTTCACAACTCCCTGTAATGCTTGATAATTTAAGGGCCAATGACACTGTCATCACAGTTGAAGTCTTTCGCCTACATAGGTCGCAAGCAGGACTAGCAAAGGTTTATAGGGAGATTGTGGAAGAAAAGAAAGCGAATTTTATTACACTGAATGAAAAGGAATCAATATTAAATACATCACAACATGAAAACTTAGACTTAATGCAACAAGGTATGCGAAACATTATACTTGCAGTGCTTTCATTATGTAGTGAGTTAGAGAAACGCAATTTAAGCACACGCACAAAACGTGCGTTAGCTCAACGGAAAGCACAAGGTAAAGTGCTAGGTCGCCCAGTTGTTGTTGCCCCACCAAACTTTAAGGAATTATACGAACGTGCATGCAGGGGCGATATAACGCACGTACAAGCAATGAATGAACTGGGATTAAAAAAGACTTCATATTATAAACTTGCTAAAGCTCTAAAAGGTGGTAGCAATGAATGATAGGCAGGTACAGGATTTAATACGTGGGCAGTTTATGAACCAAATGATATTTCGTATCATGGACAATGCGAGGGTGAACAGGTGTAGAAATTATCAGCAGGGGCAAGAGGTTCAGTATGTTCATCAAGTGCCGTTAATAGTTGATATAGTATGTGGTGCAGTAGTACTTTTTTGGGTGACAGTGCTTGTAAGTACTTTATTATTGTCAATTCTCGGACTTATTATGCTAGTTTTCAATATTAGTTAGGTCGTGTGCCGCAGTCCGTAAACTCCGTAGCACTCATGAAAATCAGGCTGGCATATAACCATGGAAAAAACCACTTTAAACCAAAATGCTCTATCCGTGGGGGGTATGCCTTTATTTATAATGGTTTTGGCGGTCAATGTATAGGGGAATGTTTGTTGTGGTATAGGTTCGCATGCCTGCATTACCCACATTGTCCGTGTGTCGGACATAGTGGGTAAGTTCGGGATATGAAAAGAGGGGAATTTGACATTCTCCTATACAGTAACAGAGGCTATTTTTTATCGAGTCCGGGCAATAGTTTCTTCATATATGCTGCTCGAACTTTACTATGTAATTTTTCTGCCTTTTCAGTTGGTGTGGGAGGTGTAGCAACTTTGCTAACCTTTATTACACCGTCTTTGTGCTTTTGCTCGTAATCCTTTAGCACTTGAAGTGCTATTTCTTTTACAAGGTTCTTTTCTTCTTCTTTCATGATATTTCCCTCTTTCTTTATTTAAAATCTAAATTTACACACGCTAGGATGACCGTAGAGGCGGTTAAAATAAATTCTAGGTATATTTATGTCTTTTTAGCGTGCGTCTATCTCTGCGTTAGCTTTTAAGAATGCCTCACTTGGTATAAACTTCTTTGCTTTTGGGTTCGGTGGGGTTGGTTCATCAAGTTCATCATCAGATGATGTATTTGATGATTCTTCTCCAGGTTCATCATCAAGGTTAAAATCATCCGTTTGTTTTGGTTGTTGAAATTTATATAATCTAAATGACAGTAGGTTATTATTTCGGATGTCCTCAACTGTTACAGTATTATCATTATCCGGGTTAGCAAATGGGCGAACTGCTTGATATTTCTCTAGTATAGAAAAATAAGTTTTTAGCCTGTCTGCTGCGTCTGATAAGGTTCTTATTTTAATTTCCGATAGTTTAAGTAGTTCTTTTGTTTTAACGTTGATGAAATAAGGATTCTTAGGATTGTTACTAAAATTGCGTATTATAAAGTAAAGAATGAATTTATAGTTATGGGGGGTTATATCATTTATCAAACCTAAAGGTATTTTAGTATATGGTGGGATTGATACATTGCCCATGAATGTATCTGAATATGTTAGTTTATAATATTCATTCTCCACGTTATATTCTTTTAGCATGCCTGTGGAACAGGCAAGGTCAAGAAAGTTTTTAACGGCATTAGAATTGTTATTTTGGTTACGGAAGTAGTCCGGGAGAACTGCAAGTATATCCTTATAGGATATGTAGCACTCATTCCGCTTGTGTTTGATGATAGAGGATTTTTCCGCTATGAATAGCAAGGTACAATGCAACTTGAAATGCTTAAAATCTTTAAATCTCATATCTTTATTGAGTGCCATTGCGTAAAGGTAAAAACTAGGATGTTTCATAGCATATTCAAAATAAAACAAGTTGTTTGGTTTACTATCAACAGTATCGGCAAACAGACCGCAAAGCGGTTCAAGTGCCGGGGTTGTTTCTTTTGGTTTTTCTTCCTGTTTCTTTTTAGGCTTTTGGCGGTGGAAGATGTTAATGTTATCGGAATATTTCAGGTCAATTATACTTGTCAATTCATATTCACCATTTGGGTTGGGTACATCTTTGTTTAAGATAATGAAATCACGCAATTTTTGGTTCTTTGTACCTGCAAATAATATGATGTATTTAATGCCGTTTACGGCAATGTAGCCAATATTCGGCACTTTAGAATACCACAAGTCAAAAGCTGCGTCGCTATTGATTTTACACAGGCAATAAGGTAATTCAACCTTTAATGGTAATAGCTTCAAAGGATGTATTGATTCCGCCTCTTTTAATGTATCGGTTATTGTTTTAATATTTAACTGTTTTAGTTGTAGTAGGATTTCTGATTCGAACATACTAATATTATACCACGCAAATGTTGAAAAAGATGTAATATTTATAAGAAATAGTGTAGTAATATATGGGGGTATTACAAAAACAATACAGTCAAAATTAAAAATAGTGCATGTAACTATTTTCTATAATGCACTATGCATAAGCAAAAACAGGATTTTTTAACTTACTTATAAACAGTGCCTTTATAATACTAATATATTTAATACAACCTCCCCCCCGACACTGGGGGGGACAAGGAACGCTTTCCTTATGTTGTACGGTTCATTTCGTTTAAGTCAATCATCCGCACTGTCTAGCATTTGTCAGGCTGTCCTGATACCGCCTAATGATGTCCTCATAGAAATACTTAACGAATCTTTCTTCCGTATCATCGGAATATGGTTCATCAAAGGTATCTAATAGTGCCATATTGATATAATGACTTAATGGCAGGTGATGTTGGCAAGCCTGTATTTTCAACCTGTCAAATATGTCATCACTTATATCAACGTGTTTTAGTTTAAGTGGTCCGGGCAGGACTGATGAACTCGCATACCTTTTGTTTTGAGTGGCAATATACCACAATAACGCAGGTACAAGACTTTTTAGTGTAACATGATATGTGCAGGCAATCTCTTTTAATTTGTACTGCACTTGGGGGGTGAAATATACACCCCTGCTTGTTGAATTTGAAAGTTTCATTACTTTATCTTCTCCATTAATTTAAGTGTACGTCATTGGATTAAATCCAATACACTTTAAAATATAATAAGAGTAATGGAAGTTATGAAAGTTATTAAAGTAATATCTTATAATGAAATTAGTTCTAGTTATTATTACTTTAAATACGGGAAACGCTGTTTGGCTTCGTATTCCATAGAATGCTTTTCATCATTAAGAATTAAATCAAGTTCGCTATGTTTGTCTTTGGCTTTAACAAGTCTGAGTGCTTCAAGTAAACAGTATGCACCTTGTTGAAAATTCTGTATTAGTGTTTGCAGAAATGATTGTGCTTCTGATGTATTCAAAGCATTGGTTTCAGTATTACTATGTTCAACATTTAATGTTGGTTTATCTTTCTTTCTTGCCATAGCTGTATTATAGCATGCTCATGGTATAATTAACAGTACAAGAGGTATGTATGACAGATAAGGTTGCAATAGGTCAATGTAGGGTTTCAAAGGGCACTGCCCTTGAGATTGAAAATTCTTTATTAAGTCAACAGGCTGAAATCCGCACATTAGCAGATAAGTTAGGAATTAAAGAAGAACAAATAGACTGGTTTATTGAGGATGAAGCACGTTCTTCATACCAAGATAGAGCCAACTGGGATTTATTTGATAACAAGATAGATGAGGCTTGCAATAATACTAACATACAATACTTCTTATCCTATTCACAAGAGAGATTTTGTCGCAATTCCAGACGTTCAAAGGCATATAAGGATAAGTTAAGAAAGGCAGGCATAGAAATACGCTTTGTTACTGGTGATGTTGCTGACCCAAATAGCGATAGCGGTTTCTGGCAGGAGGGAATGCAAGAACTTGCTGCAGAGGGATATAGTAGGAAAGTTGCTTCCGACACTTTAAGAGGTTGTAAGCAGAATGCAAGAACAAGAGACCCAGAAACAGGTTATATATACAAGAATGGGGGTTCTACACCATTCTGGCTCATGCCAAAAAAGAAACAAATAGGAATGGATAAATATAATAAGCCTCTTGAAAAGACGATTTGGGTTGAGAATACAACAGTTTATACTGCTACAATTAAAGGAAAATCTGTATCTAAAACTATGTGGGAATGGGGGAAATATATCTTCCTTGAACTTCGTCTAAAACAAGGTAAGTCTTATGGAGAAATTGCCAATTTTGCTAATGAAATAGGATTACCAATTGCACGTAATAGTAGTTTGGCAAGAGATAATACGTTATCCGAACAAGTTAAGAATGAATGTATATATGGCACATCTGTTTACAACAAACATTATTACGATAATAATCATCCTAAAGGTAGCTTAAAGCCAGAAAGTGAATGGATTATTGAAGAAAATGCAATGCCTGCACTTATTACTAAAGAACAGCATAAACAGTTGCTAGAGATGAATAAAAAGAAAGCACGTAAAGTAGGTAATACATCTGCTAATACAAAAAATGATAAGTTATTGGTTAATATTCCAGATAAATTCTACTGTTCTCATTGTGGTAGCAAGATTATTTCCTCTGGGAAACATTATGTATGTTCTGAGTACAATAGTCATGGCAAGCAAGGGTGTGGTGCTTCAAGTTTTCATGTTGATAGTGATTGGCTAGACTCTAAAATTGAAAAGGAAATTATACATCTTATACTTGATGAAAATACAATTAAGTTTATGTATGACCTTTACATAAAGACTAATAAAAGTACAAAGATTAATGTTGATAAAGACGGACAGATTGATGTAGCTCAAGTTAATAAAACAATTAAGCAGAAGAAGATAGAAGAAACCAATCTATTGAATGCTATCGCAAGTGGCAATATCGCAGGAGCTGCACTAAAAGTTACATCTGATAAACTTAATCAGGTATCACAGGAAATACAGCAATTAGAAGAACTTATAACTAATCAAAACAAGCCTGTACGTTACAGAATACTAACTTATGACTACTTCAAACAGTTATGCCACAATGGTTCTAAACTACTAACCCATAGTTCCTTAGCAGAAAAAAGAGCATTTGTTGAAAAGTGCATAGAGTCTGTAACCCTTGACCCAGTTAGAAAAGCTGTCAATGTGAAGTTTAATATAAATCCGTTTTGGACGTCTTTGGAAAACCATAATAAGACTAAAAAACTGGAAGTATCAACGATTAATACTTCCAGTGAGATGGTTGCGGGAGCTGGATTTGAACCAACGACCTTCGGGTTATGAGCCCGACGAGCTACCAGACTGCTCCATCCCGCGTTATTTAACTGTTGTGCGTTATACCTTGTCGCAGTCTGGTTCCCAGACTTTCCTCTCGAAAAACAATTCACTGGATTGTTTTTCTCGGCAGAGTATCCCGCGTTATTTAGTTTTAAAATTGCTGAAATACTTTCAACATCTATATTATGTAACGCTAAAAATAAAAAAGCAAGTCCTTGGGTTTTGCCCTTTATTCGGCCTTTATAGCACCCCAAGCTCTAATTCTGTCGCGTTCGTATTTTATCAGATAATAATTGCCCTCTTTTACGTATTCGATTGTTGCGTTCATATATACAGGTTCAACATCAGGCGGCATTCCTTTTCTGGCACGTTTCTTATTTGTTTTTTCTCGTTCTTTTTGTTGTTTTTTCTTTATTTTCTTGTATTTTTTATCTGTATTTATTTTCTCTTCTTCAATTTTAAATGCAGGAATTATTGCAACAGGATTTTTGGTTTGCATAAGTATCAAAAAATCTCTTTCGTCAGAAAGTGCAAGTTCATAGTGGCCGGCTTCTATTTTGTGGCCTTCTCCATCTGAAATGTTTTCAACCAAAATCAAAATAGGATAATCAGAATCCTGGAGAGAATACCTGTATATCGTTTGAGAGCCAAGGCTTACCCCTGATGTTTCTTGCGGCTCAATGGGATATGGCCTTATCTCTTTAAATTGTAAAACACCTTCTGTGTATATACCTTCAAGCATTTATACCCTCTACAAGTTTTTTAATGGCAGAATTTATTTCGTCAAAATTTTTGCCTAATGCATTTTCTGATCCTACAAATATTAACGACAAATACTTGTCAGAGTTCCCAATTTTATTATTTTTCAAAAGTAATCTGTAACTTTCTCTCATAAGACGCTTCAAACGATTACGTTTTACGGCTCTTTTGTGAACCTTTTTGCTAACAACAAAACCTATTTTGGTTGGGGTATCGTCTGTTTTTCTTTTCCCGACAAACAAAGTTACTCCACCCGAGTGGGAGGAGTTTTTAACTTTATATGTTGCTTTAAATGCAAATCTGTTTTTTAATCGGTATTGCTTTGGTAGCATAACCCTCTGTAATTATGCACGTTTTTTAGCAGAAATAGCTAATTTGTGACGACCTTTTGCACGGCGTCTGTTCAATACTTCCTGTCCGCCCGGGGTTGCCATTCTTGCTCTAAAGCCGCTAACGTGTTGTCTTTTTACTTTAGTTCCTTCTAGTGTACGTCTCATTTTTTATTCCTTTTTATTTATATTTGTCGTATGATTTTTATGTTAGATGAAAAAAACTCAATAGTCAACACAAAAACAAAGAGAGGTTACATAATATGAACAAAAAAATCGGTTTTATAGGTTGCGGCAAAATGGCAAGTGCGATTATTTCGGGGATAAAGGCTTCAAGTTTGGGTTTTGAGTTAACAGGTTCAGAAGTTAATGAGGATTTTGCAAATTCCGCTAAAAGCAGATTGAATATTCCTGTTTTGACTGATAATAAAAAACTTGTTCAGCAAAATGATGTAATTTTTATGGCTGTGAAACCAAATTGTGTTGTTGATATATTGAGTGAGATAAAAGATTATTTGACTCCGGACAAATTGCTTGTATCTATTGCAGCAGGGGTCTGTACAGAGAAAATAGAAAACATTGTTGGTAATGTTAGAGTAATTCGTGTAATGCCAAATACTCCGGCTCTTGTGCTTGAAGGTATGAGCGGTGTTTGTAAGGGAAAATTTGCAACAGATGATGATGCTAAATTTGTCCAAAATATTTTGTCTGAAATAGGCAAATGTATTGTTGTTGAAGAATCACAAATGGACATCGTAACGGCAATTTCAGGCTCAGGCCCTGCATTTTTCTACAAGGTTATTGAAGATATGGCAAGAGCGGGTGAAAAACTAGGGCTTGATTATGAAAAATCGCTTACCCTTGCAACACAAACCGCTTTAGGCTCTGCAAAAATGGTATTTAACAGAGGTGAAACTCCTGTTCAAACCTTGATAGATAACGTTGCAACAAAAGGAGGCTGTACCTTTGTCGGAATTTCCGTTATGAATGAGGAAAATTCGGAGAAGTTGTTTTATGACGTAATTGACAAAACAACCAAAAAAGCAAACGAACTCGGCAAATAATTAAGTGATTTTTACCTTATACCTTACTTTTCATAAGGTATGATGTTTGAAGTAGCTAAAAATTCTACGATATTCATAACTTTTGGTTGTTTTATACATCCTGATAAGGTTAAGCCTTCTCTTATTCCTATAACACAGGCCGGGCAGGCTGTTATTATTATGTCTGCACCTGTTGCAAGAAGATTCTTGGCCTTTTGGGTAGAAAGTTCTGCGGATAATTTTGGGTTATGTATGGCAAATTCGCCTGAAAACCCGCAGCACTTGTCATAGTCTTTTGCCTGTATATATTCAATATTCTCACATTTTTCAAGTAACGGTTTCAAAAAGGCATCACTTTCCATATGGCAAGGTTTGTGGAAGGTTATCTTTAAAGGTTTTGGAAAGACAAATTTTTTGTTCTGAATGGCCAAGTAGTGGCATATATTTATAATTTTTGTGTCTGATCCGTAAGTTTTTATTGTGCTTTCGCAACTTGCGCAGTCTGTAATTATGTATTCATAATCTCCGTCAAAAAGTTTGAGATTATGCTCCTTTGTCCTATTGTATCTTTCTATATTTCCGCTTGACAGAAACGGTATTCCGCAGCAGTCAAAGTCTTTTTCTATCAAATCAATATCATAGTTTGATAGTACTTTTTTTATTGATTTTTCTGTATTTGGGAATATCTTGTTTGCACAACCGGAAAAATAGAGAAGTTTGGTTTTGCTCTCGGTATTTCTTAAAGGTTTTGTTTTGTTTGTAAGTTTTTCAACTATGTATAATATTTTGTTGAATATTCTTTCTGACTGTATAAGTCTTGTAAACTTCCCATAAAAAGAATTTTTAACGTATTCATATTTTGCAGCACTCAATATTTCACACACATCAATATCTGACGGACAAAATTCTCTGCATTTTCCGCATTTTAAGCACATATCAATGTATTTGACAATAGTTTTGTTAATTTTAAGTTCCCCGTTGAGGACTCCTTTCAGCATAACAAATTTGCCTCTGGATACGGCACAATCGTTTTTTGTTATATGAAAAATAGGACAAACCTCGTGACATTTGCCGCATTTTGAACATTTTTCTATTTCATCTTTATAATCTGATAACTTTTTCATTATATTTCTATTTTGTGGTATTCGTATGTGTTTTTAATTAATTGATTATCGTACAACCCTATTATTTTTAGTCTTTTTATTATATCTGTCAAAAGGGTTGAACTTCCGGCAAGAGTTCCTTCTTTGGAAGTTGCTTTTTTGCCGTCGTAGTATATCTTTTCTCCTGCAAATTCAAATTCGCAAGGGGCAGTGCCTGCGCATGACAGGCAATCTGAAACGAGCAGAATTTTGTTTATCGGTTTTGCTTTGAAAACAAGTTTCAAGGCCTCATCTGATACATGGACTCCATCTGCAATAATTTCAACGTAAATATCATCATTTGTGAGAGCGGATAATGCTGTGGATTCTCCTCTGTGTGTAATTCCTGCCATAGCATTAAAAAGATGTGTCACCCCTGAACAACCTGTCAAATTCCCGCCTGTGCAATGCCCTGCCTGAACTTTTACTCCCTTTGAATTTAAGTAATCAAGCAGTTCTTTTGCTGCAAGCTCAGGGGCAAGTGTTACGATTTTTATGAAATCATCTTCTACAAGCTTGTAATTTTCAATTGAAGGTTCAAGAAACAGTTTTTCATCGTGAATACCTTTTTTCAGAGGGTTAATGAAAATTCCTTCAAGGTGAACTCCATAAATTTTTGCCATATCGTCGGTTTGTTTTGCAGAGGCTTGTTTGATTATTGCTGTTTGCTTTTTTATATTCTCAACTGTATCTGTTACAAGTGTCGGGAAAATTCCGCCAACGCCGATTTCTTTCATTTTTTTTGCTACATATAGGACGTCTTCTGTTTTACAGTTGCTGAAATTTACGCCAAATGCACCGTGAAAATGCTGCTCAATAGGTAATAAATTTACTGTCATAAATTCTCCTTTATTTATACTGCAGTCCCTTCAAAAACTTTCCTTGCTTCTTCTCTGTCGTCAAAGTGAATGGTTCTGTCTTTTAGTATTTGATAGTCTTCGTGGCCTTTCCCTGCAATTACAACAACATCATTGTTGTTAGAAATTGATTTTAAAAGTTCAATTGCACGGCCTCTATCTGGTTCAACCGTTACTTTTTCAGGGTTGACTGATTTTAGACCTGCGATTATGTCTGTTATAATTTGTTGAGGATCTTCGCTTCTTGGATTGTCAGATGTAATAACTATCTTGTCAGCCAAATTTTCTGCTATAGCACCCATTTTGGGACGTTTTGTTGCATCTCTGTCTCCGCCACATCCAAACAGGCAGATCAATTTGCCATCTTTTGGCGTAATTTCTCTTGCAGATTTCAGTACATTTTCAAGTCCGTCAGGAGTGTGGGCATAATCAACTATAACAAGCGGTTTCTTTGCAACAACTTCAAATCTGCCGGCAACACCTTTTATGTTTTCTAATGCTTTTAATGCAACTTTAACATCAATATTTTGTGCCAATGCTGTTGCCAAAGCTGCAAGTACATTATAAACACTAAACATGCCGTTCATGTGAAGGCTTACTTTATATTCGCCCATATCTTTTACTACAAGAGTAAATTCTGCGCCGTTGAGTGAAAATTCAATGTCTTTTGCGGTAACGTCAGCTGAGTTTTTAACCCCGTATGTGTATATTTTAACGCCATCGGGAACTTCTTTTATAAAGTCATTGCCGTATTTGTCATCAATATTTATGACTGCAAAAGAGCCTTTGTTCCCGCAATCTTCATCAGGTGCTTGCAGATTATTAAATAAAATAGCTTTTGCTTTGAAATAATTTTCCATTGTAATGTGGTAATCAAGATGGTCTTGGGTTAGGTTTGTGAATACCGCACCATCAAATCTGCAACCGCCGACTCTGTTTTGTTCTAACGCATGAGATGAAACTTCCATTACAACATTGTCTATTTTTTCAACATCTTTTATCATTCGGAGTGTTGCCTGAAGCTCAGGGGCCTGTGGCGTTGTATGCTTTGCATCTCTGTATTCGCCTGTTGAAGATAGTTTGTAGCCTAAAGTCCCGATTAATGCACATTTTTGGCCATTTTCTTCAAATATTTTTTGTAATAGATGCGTAACCGTTGTTTTTCCGTTAGTTCCGGTGATTCCGATTAGGTTCAAGCCCAAAGATGGTCTTGAATAAAATCTGTCGGCTATGTCCGCAATTTTATGACGGGTGTTATTCACGACTACCTGCGGGATTTTTATATTAACCGGGCGCTCTACTAAAAGGGCAACAGCACCATTATCTATTGCCATTTGAGCGTATTCGTGGCCGTCAGTGTGTTCTCCGACCAAACATATAAATATATCGCCTTGTTTTGTCGTTTTTGAGTTGTATGAAATGCCTGAAACTTCAACACTTTTGAAGTTTACAAGGTCTTTATAATCCAGATATTCTATTAGTTCTTCAAGTTTCATTATTTCTCCTTAGGTTTGTCAAATCTTGATAATATTGATTTCTTTGCCGGAGCAGGTTCTTCTATTGGTGGAACAATAATCGGAACACCTTTATCCGGTTTTAGATTTAAAATTCTTGCAATTTGTTCTGATATTTCGTGAAAAACAGGCCCTGCTACTGTATTACCAAACACATAGCCGCCTTTTGCACTGTCTATACATACATACAAGAGCACTTGAGGATCTGATGCCGGGAAAAACCCTATTGCAGAAGCGTAAGAAGCATTTGATAGATATCCTTTGCCGTTAGGGTTTGGCTTGTTTGAAGTTCCTGTTTTGCCGGCAAGATTGTATTTATCCATTTTAAATGTGGTGTTTCCCTTGTCCATACTTTGAACAAGAAGTTTTGTCACTATTCTTGCGGTTCTTTTAGAAATGACTCTTGTTTGTTTTATTTTCTTTTCAGCTTCTTCCGGGGAATATTTTATTACGTGCGGAGTTACTCTAACACCGTCATTTGCAATAGCTCCTACTGCTGAGACCATTTGCATAGCGGATACTGAAGTCCCGTACCCGTATGACATTGTGAGTTTTCTTGTTTTATCCCATTTGTTTGGCGGTTCCAAAAGGCCTGAAGTTTCTCCGGACAAGTCTATACCGGTTTTTTGCCCAAACCCGAATTTTCTTATCTGATCGTAAAATTCTCTGTCAGTCATTTTTTGAGCTATTCCGTATGATGCAACGTTACTTGATCTTTCAAACAGGTCGGTAAGTGAAATCATTCCGGGCGGGTAACAGTGGGAATTTGTTATTTTGAAGCCTCCTACTGTTATTTGGCAGGTATCGTACACTTGAGTATTCTCATTTATTTTGCCTGTTTCTAAAGCGCTTGAGATTGTTATTGTTTTAAAGGTTGATCCCGGCGGGTAAACATCAATTAAGGACCAATTTTTGAGTTGTTCATTGCTTGCTTTTCTGAAATTGTTTGGATCGTATGTCGGATATACCGCATATGCCAATATTTCACCGTTTTTCGGGTTCATTACAATTGCAACGCCACGTTCCGCCTCTCTTTCATGAATCATTTTTTGTAATTCTTTTTCGCATACGTGTTGTATTGCCGCATCAATTGTTAATGTCAGGTTTTCTCCCTTAGGATTTGTTGTTGGTGCAACGGGGTCTGTTGTAAAATTATATATAATTTTACCGTCGCGAGTTTTTTG
>JBGUSD010000059.1:0-6193 GCA_045132355.1 Candidatus Gastranaerophilaceae bacterium | reverse complement strand
ATATTGCTACTACACCAATAATACCGAGGGTTATCAGAATTTCTGCAAGAGTGAAGGCTGCTTTTTTAGAAGTTCGGAGGGCAAGAGGGCAAGATGGCAAGCTGTTTTCTTTCGCTTTGCTCAAATTTATACTTCTTGGGTTCTTTTCTGCCTTCGGCAAAGTAAACATCCCTCGCCCCTTGAGGGAGAGGGTGAAGCCGTTTGCGAACGAAGTGAGTATTACGGATTTGGGTGAGGGGTTTACAACGCCATAGTTATCAGATCCTGAAACAGCTCTGAATACAGGCTCCCTCAAAAATTTTGAAGATTCTGAATCAAGTTCAGAATGACATAATGAGTGTTGCTGTGGTTCAGCCCCTTTTGTTAATGTGAAATCTAAGCCCCTATTGTATTTCGGGGGGGGGGGTATCCTTAAAGTATCTGTTTGCCAGTGTTTCTGCCATTTTGTTTTATCCTCCTGTCTTAATTTTCGCAAAATTCCTGAATTGAAACGGATTCTATACCTTCAATATCCTGAAATGCTTTGTACATGGATTGAATAGGTTTTCTTGATTGTACATCGAGAATTACATTTATTCTAGTTGTGTTTTCTTCGGATTTGCTGTGTTTTTTGCTTATTTCTTTCAATCCGGTATACTTGTCTATAATGTGGTCATATATATCGTTTGCGTTTTCGTTTAGGCAGTTGAGGGTAACTTTTAATCTCTTTGTGTTTTTTGTACTGTTTTTCATAATATTTTTTTCAAAAAATCTCACGGAAACAAGTGTGATTATACAAAGGATTGTGCCGACAATCGCCAGAAGATACATCCCGGAACCACAAGCCATACCGATTGCAGCAGCCATAAATAATGTTGCAGCCGTTGTCAAACCGAATACTGTTGCCCCGTGCCTTAGAACCGTTCCGCCGCCTATGAAACCGATACCGGTTACAATCTGTGCCGCAACACGTGCCGTATCCCTTGTTCCGTACTCTGAGGCGCTTATTGCAATGGCAGGAAATCCGTAAATTGATATTATCGTAAATACACAAGCACCAAGGCAAACCAAAATGTTTGTTCTCAAACCTGCATATTTATTCGTCATTTCTCTTTCAAGTCCGATTGTAAAGCCCAAAAGTAATGCTGCAATTATTCTTATAACAATTTCATACTGCGCTAACTGTAATGTTTCCATGTAACTCCTTTATTATCTCACCCTGCTTTTAGGGTCAAGAATATCCCTTATTGTATCACCTATAAGGTTAAATGCCAATACTGCAACAAAAATTAAAAATCCCGGTGTCAAAAGCCAAGGTCTGTATATTATGTTTGTGAATTCTTGTGCTTCTTTCAGCATATTACCCCAGCTTGCATCAGGTTGTTGAATACCTAGCCCCAAAAAACTCAATCCTGATTCCGACAGAATATATGACGGAACTGAAAGCGTCATTGCAACTATCACATAGCTTGTTGTTTGAGGAAGTATATGTTTTACAATTATTCCAAGTTTTGATTGCCCGATTGATTTTGCGGCCTGCACAAATTCCTGACTCTTGATTGATAAAACCATACCTCTGACAACTCTCGCAAATCCTGCCCAGCCGATTAGCGCCAGAATAATTACAATCAGCATAAATCGTTGGATACTTGTCATTCCCGAAGGCAAAATTGAGGCTAAAATTATCAAAAGATAAAAACTCGGAATTGACATAACCGCTTCTGCAAATCTCATCATTATTGTGTCAATTTTCCCGCCAAAGTATCCGGAAATTCCTCCGTATAAAAGTCCTATCGGGAACAGCACAAATAATGCCAAGAACCCGATTGTCATAGAAATTCTGCCGCCAAACAGCAGTCTTGAGAACACATCACGACCGTTTATATCGGAACCTAAAAGGAATAATCTTCCGCTATTATCAACTGTTACAAGGTGTCGTTTCATAGGGATTAGCCCTAAAAATTTGTAGCTTTGACCTTGTGAGAAAAACTTCAGGTAGTGTTTTTGAGATTTGTCCAGTCTGTATTCCATTCTCAAATTCTTTTGGTCAAACTCTCTGATATAGTTATATGTGTATGGCTTTGAAAATTTCCCGTTTTCGTCAATAGTAAAAATCTTTGATGGCGGAACGTATGCCATTGATCTGTCAGAAAAATCTTTTGTGTAAGGCGCAAGAAAATCCGCAAAAAACAAAGCAAGATATATAATACCCAATACAATCAGGGCTATTCGTGCAAATTTATCTTTCCATAATTGTGCCAGAACTTCTCTCATGATTTCACCCTAATCCTTGGATCTGTAATAATTAGCAGAATATCCGCAATCAAATTCCCTAAAATCAGCATTATTGCACCCATCATTAATGATGCCATGACAAGATTTATGTCAGATTTTAGAACGGCTTCCAATATCAACCTGCCCAAACCCGGGTATTGGAACACGTATTCTGTAAGTGCTGCACCGCTCAACAGCCCCGCAAATTCAAAGCCCAAAAGTGTAATCAGAGGGTTTACGGCATTTCTGAGTGCATGTTTATACACAACCTTAAATTCACTCAACCCCTTAGCCCTTGCAAATTTTACATATTCACTATCAAGAACATCAAGCATATTGGCTCTCATTTGCCGTTGCAAACCTGCAAGTGATATCGTAAACAGTACCAAAACAGGCAGGAATAAGTGGTGCGTAATATCTGCAACTTTTGCGAAAAAGCCCATATCTGCAAAGTTTGCGCTCGTCAAACCCCCTACAGGGAACCACCCTGTTTTGACCGCAAAAATTAACAACAAAACAGCAAAGAAGAAAGATGGTATAGCCATTCCGATACTTGTTAGAACTGTCAAAACTCTGTCAAACGGTGTTTTCCATTTTAGTGCTGCAATAATTCCCAATGGCACTCCGACAATCCATGTCATAAATATGACAATTACTGTCAAAAGCAGGGTGTTTGGAATTCTTTCTTTCAATTTATCACTGACTTGCTCCCCGTTTGATGTTATACCAAGATTGCCTGTAACAAACGATTTTGCCCATTTGCCATATTGCACGATTATAGGCTTGTCTAATCCGAGTCTTTGTGTTTCTTTGTCAAGTGTTTCTTGTGATACAGACGGATTAAGTCTTAATTCGGCAAGCGGATCGACAGGAGACAAGCGAATTATAAAAAAGCTTATCAGCGATACTATGATTAACAACGGTATCGTCTGAAGAATTCTTTTTAGTATGTATTTTAGTATGTCCACTTATTCTCCTATGAATATTTCTTCGATATTGTATGTTACACCGCCCAATGAGGTTGGGAAGATGTTTTTAAATTTGTTCCTTATTGCAACAATTCTTGTTGGTGCATAAAGGTAGATAAATGGTTTTTCTTCATAGACTATTTTTTGATATTCATCGTAGTATTTTTTTCTGTCTTCAAATTTTGTTGCCAAAGCACCTTTTACAAAAAGTTCGTCAATTCGTTTTTCAAAATCGTATCTTGGTGAATTTTTGTCTTTTGCTAACCTCATATTGAAAACGTGTAACGTTCCGTCTGACATCATAACGTTTTTGCCGCCGTTAGGTTCAAGAGGCGACCCTGTAAAGCCCATAATTATGCAATCCCAATCGAGAGTGTTTACGAGTTTATTTACGAGAGAATTGAATTCAATCGGCTTGAAATTTATTTTCATTCCCAAGTCTTCCAAATCTTGTTTTATCATAACTCCGATGGCTTCACGTTCTGTGTTTCCGGCATTTGTATACATATCAAATTCAACGGGGTTTCCTTTTTTGTCGAATAACTTGCCGTTTTTATCCCACGTGAATCCGGAGGATTTCAATAGCTCTTTTGATTTTTCAATATCCTTGTCGTAAGGCTCAAGGCTTTTGTTCAGATAGATTGAATTCAAACTTTCTGCCGTAAATAGCGGCGCGCCAATACCGTTTGCAATATTTAATACAATATTTTTTCTGTCAACAGCAAGGTCAACGGCTTTTCTGAAATTAAGATCCTTGAACCATTCTTGTTTTTTAGGGTCGACATAGAATTTCCCGTCTTTGTTTTTTCTGTCATTTAAATTTAGGGCAAGATACATTGTTCCCGTATCCGGTCCGAGGTTGTGTAATGTAAAATCGGAATAACTTTCCATTGCTTTGTATCGAGCAACTTTTGAACCCTGTAAACTTATTGTATCAAGTTCTTTTGCTTCAAACTTCAATACTTCGTTGTTCAGGTCTCC
The DNA here is from genome assembly GCA_045132355.1 of Candidatus Gastranaerophilaceae bacterium. Classification (GTDB taxonomy): domain Bacteria; phylum Cyanobacteriota; class Vampirovibrionia; order Gastranaerophilales; family Gastranaerophilaceae; genus SIG32. Next base: position 1,991 of record JBGUSD010000059.1, on the reverse strand, counting down.
GACTATCAGATAAACTAATCTGTCCAAATATGGAAGTTTTTCGTCTTTTGTATTTATGATGTAATAGTTTGGGTTTCTTTCATATACAACACGTTGTGCAGGTACATATTCTTTTAGCTTGAAAGCTCCTGATATTACAAAGTCATTTGGCTTTGTGTTCGTAGATAAAAACGTATCAAAGTATTCTGCCCCTTTTTTTGCGGCAGGTTCAAATATATGTTTTGGGGCAATAGGGGTTGAAAGCATTCTGACAAATGGTGCAAACGGTTCGGGGGTTGTGAATTTTACCGTATAATTGTCTATTTTTTCAACTGTCGGGAGTTTGCCGTCAATTATTATTGAATCTCTTGTAGAGGTGTTTCCAAGCCCTGCAAAGATTATGTCGTTCCAAGTGAATACAACGTCATCTGCTGTAATCGGTTTGCCGTCAGACCATTTTATGCCGTGTCTGAGGTTTATTATATAATCTTTCCCACTATCAGAAATAGAAAATGACTTTGCAAGCTTTGGTATTGGCTGCCCTGTAACCGGATGAGTAGATAATAGCCCGTCATACATAACCTCTGACATTATGCTTGAAATATTATCTTTTGAATTAAACGGGTTGAAGGTTTTTGGCCCTTCGCCTATGGTTGATGAGGTTAGTGTTCCTCCAAATTTGCCGATAGGGGCTTGGGATTGAAGATAATCAATTCCGTCTATTGTTACTGTTTTTTGATCAGGGGGATATTGAATTTCGTATTCGGTTGTGATGTTGTCTTTTGTGATACTTTGCTCTGGAACATCACGCTTGATACAAGCCTTTAAAAGTCCAGCAACTAACACCAAAATTAAAATAACATACACAACCCGTCTCATATGTTTAGAATATCATAAAAACCTGTAATGTGAATAGGGTAGTGGGGGGATTTATAAACACGCTGACCAATTATTAAAATTTCCTTAACTTTTTAAAATTTGCATAAATTTTGTATTATAAATAAAATATAGATTCTGAAATAAATTCAGAATGACAAATTTTAGTCTGATTATTAATAAAAAGGAGAGAAAATATGATTAAACCATTAGGCGACAGAATTGTTATCAAAGTTATCGAAGATACTGAACAAACTTCAGGCGGAATTTTTATTCCTGACAGTGCTAAAGAAAAACCTCAAAAAGGTGAAGTCGTTGCTGTAGGTTTGGGCAAAACTAACGAAAAAGGCGAAAGAGAACCTATGGACGTTAAAGTCGGCGATAATGTTCTTTATGCAAAATATGCAGGAACAGATATTAAAATGGACGGTGTTGAATATAAAATATTGTCTATCAAAGACGCATTAGCAATTATTGAGTAGGAGAAATAAAAATGGCAAAGAAAATAGTTTTTGACGAAGAAGCAAGAAAATCACTTCTTGCAGGTATTGATGCAGTAGCTGATGCCGTTAAGGTTACACTTGGACCTAAAGGCAGAAATGTTATATTAGAAAAGAAATATGGTGCACCTCAAATCGTTAATGACGGTGTTACTATCGCAAAAGAAATTGAATTGAAAGATGGTCTTGAAAATGCCGGAGCTCAACTTTTGAAAGAAGTTTCATCTAAAACAAATGATGTTGCAGGTGACGGTACCACAACCGCTTCTGTTTTGGCTCAGGCTATCGTTCGTGAAGGCCTTAAAAACTTGACAGCAGGTGCAAACCCTATGTCTATGAAGCGTGGTATCGACAAAGCCGTTGATGTAGCTGTTAAGACTATCAAAGATATGTCCAGACCTGTTAATACAAAGGAAGAAATAGCGCAGGTTGCGTCTATTTCTGCAGGTAACAACACAGAAATAGGTGAACTTATTGCGGAAGCTATGGAGAAAGTCGGTCACGATGGTGTTATTACAGTTGAAGAATCAAAATCTTTCGGTACTAACCTCAAGGTTGTTGAAGGTATGCAGTTTGATAAAGGTTATATCTCTCCATACTTCGTTACAGATGCTGAACGTATGGAAGCAGTTCTTG
>JBGUSD010000058.1:0-2798 GCA_045132355.1 Candidatus Gastranaerophilaceae bacterium | reverse complement strand
ACCTTCAATGTATGTCGAAGGATAAATTGTTGTATCTTGTCCGATTTGAGTATCTTGTGAAATCCAAGTACTTTCTGGGTCAACTATAGTTACTCCGTTAACCATAAGCTCATTGAGTTTTCTTCTGTTCATCATTTTTGTCGCTTCGGCAAGATTTATTCTTGAATTTATCCCATAGATTTCTTCGTTGTTATCAAGAATATATGCATTAACGTTTAATCCTTTTTTCTTGCCCCATTCAATTATGTCTGTAAGATAATATTCACCTTGTGCATTGTTGCTTTTTAATTGAGAAAATGCATCTTTAATCTTGCCCCAATTTAGACAATATATTCCGGCATTGACTTCTTTAATCGTTTTTTGTTCCGGTGTTGCATCCTTTTCTTCAACAATACATTTGAGGGTGTTATCAGATTCTCTTATTATTCTGCCATAATTTGTAGGATCTTCAAATATCGTACTCATAACGGTTATATCTGATTTGATTTCGCTATGATATTTAGTGAATAATTTTAAAGTTTCTTCTGTTATTAACGGAGTATCTCCGCAAAGGATAATTACCTCCCCATCAAAGTCTTTTAGTGCAGGGCAAACCATTGAAACCGCATGTCCTGTGCCTAATTGCGGGCTTTGCAGAACTGTTTTTGATGTGTTGTAGTTATCTTTTACAAATTTTTCAACTTCCTCTGCGTGGTGTCCTACAATTACAAAGTTTTCATCAGTTATGTTTTTTACGCTATCCAATACGTAGCCCAAAAGTGTTTTATCCATTATTTTATGCAGAACCTTTGGAGTTTCTGACTTCATCCTTGTGCCTTTGCCTGCAGCTAAAATTATTGCTTTCATAATTTCTCCTTTTGTGTCGATTTTAGCATAAAAGTTAAAATACAGCCACTTGTAAAATATTTTTTAAGGTCTATCATGGTCTAAGGAGGAATATCATGTACAACCCTAAGTCATTAAAGGCCGAAGAATTTATATCTAATGACGAAATATTAGAAACTTTAGATTATGCCGAAAAAAATAAAAGTAATGCAGAATTAATTGATAAAATAATAGAAAAGGCAAAACTAAAAAAAGGTCTTACCCACAGAGAAGCCTCAGTTCTCTTGGCTTGCGAACTGGAGGATAAAAACAGGGAAGTATATGAACTTGCAAAGCAAATCAAAAATGATTTTTACGGAAACAGAATTGTTTTGTTTGCTCCGCTTTACTTGTCAAATTATTGTGTAAACGGTTGTGTGTATTGCCCATACCACGCAAAAAATAAACACATTCCTCGTAAAAAGTTGACTCAGGAAGAAATTAAAAATGAGGTTATAGCACTTCAGGATATGGGGCACAAACGTCTTGCGATAGAAACAGGTGAAGACCCTGTCAACAACCCTATCGAATATGTGCTTGAATCTATAAAAACAATATACGGTATTAAACATAAAAACGGTGCTATAAGACGTGTAAATGTTAATATAGCTGCAACTACGGTAGAAAATTACAGAAAGTTACACGAGGCCGGAATAGGTACATATATCCTGTTCCAGGAAACTTACAACAAAAAGTCATATGAAGAACTTCACCCGACAGGGCCAAAACATAACTACGATTACCACACTGAGGCTATGGACAGAGCTATGGAAGGCGGCATTGATGACGTTGGCTTGGGCGTGTTGTTTGGGTTGGAATCATACAAATATGAGTTTGCAGGGCTCTTGATGCATGCTGAGCACTTAGAAGCTGTACATGGGGTTGGCCCTCATACGATAAGTGTTCCAAGAATTAAGAAAGCGGACGATATTGACCCTAGTACCTTTGATAACGGCATTGATGACGATATTTTTGCAAAAATTGTCGCTTGTATAAGGGTTTCTGTACCATATACCGGCATGATTATTTCAACAAGAGAGAGTGAAGAATGTAGAAGAAGGGTTCTTGAACTTGGTATTTCCCAAATAAGCGGCGGTTCAAAAACAAGTGTCGGCGGATATTTTAAGCCAATGCCGGAGGACGAAAATTCAGCACAGTTTGATGTGTCTGACAGAAGGCCATTGGATGAGGTTATAAGATGGCTTATGCAATTAGGTTATGTGCCAAGTTTTTGTACGGCATGTTACGGCAGCGGCAGGACAGGCGAAAGATTTATGGATTTGTGTAAAAATCAGCAAATTCACAATTTCTGCCACCCAAATGCAATTATGACACTGAAAGAATATTTGGAAGACTACGCCTCAGACGAAACCAAAAAAGTTGGTTATGATTTGATTGCACGTGAAACAGAAATGCTTGTAAATCCGGACATAAAAACAAAAGTTGATGAAAATCTTGTAAAAATTGAAGCCGGCCAAAGAAATTTTAAATTTTAACAATGTATTTTATGAACAAACTTGTTAGCGGATTGAGACGGTATAATTTCAATCCGCTTAGTTTTAATCCGATTCCGTCTTTGCAGATTATTGTCAGAGATTTTTCCTTTGAGTTTTTGCCCACAATTTGTCCAGCTTTGCCACTTATATTGGTAATGTTTATTTTATACGGGTTTGTTATGAAGAAGTTGTTTTTGTATGTAATATATGTCGGCAAATATGGGTGCAGGGCTCTTGTCGTGTTTATAATTTCAGTTGATGTCATATTTTCAAAATCAAGCATCTTTTCATCACCCGTTATGTTCGGGTAATATGTTGCTTCATCCTCATTTTGTGCTTGTGGTTCTATTATTTCAGCATTAAGCCGTTTCAAAAGCTCGCAAGTCATTATTCTTGCCTCAAAAACAGTCTTTTCTTTCAATTCTTTTGAAGTGTCGC
>JBGUSD010000057.1:0-5918 GCA_045132355.1 Candidatus Gastranaerophilaceae bacterium | reverse complement strand
AAAACTGTAAAGGATACGAAAAAGAGATGGACTATATGGTGTAAAATGCCCTTAAAAACGGTAAGGACGGACTCCCTGTATCAGATGTTGTTAAGTTGATTGCACACGTAGTATATATAAAAAATCCAAAATCTTCTTATACAATCGGGCTTGATGCAAAATTTGCAAGATTTGCGTCCATATTGCCTCAGGATTGGCTGAATAAGCTGATAAAATTTGGAATAAAAAAGAGGATTGGAAAATAGGATACATTTCTTTGTTAATATACTGTTTTTTAGGGTGCGTAATGAGCATCCTTTTTTTTTAATACTTTACAAGCATGTTTTTTTAGGCTATTATTGAATTATATCCTATGGAGAAATAAGATGAAGTATAAACGTATTTTGCTAAAAATTAGCGGGGAAGCACTGTTAGGGTCTCAACAATTCGGTATTGATCAGGAACCTGTGAAAATGATTGCTGATGAAATCAAAAAAGCGATTAATTTGGGTGCTCAAATCGCCGTTGTAGTAGGTGGAGGAAATATTTTCAGAGGAATGAAAAATAGTGCCAAGCTGGGTATGGATCAGGCCTCAGGAGATTATGTCGGAATGCTGGCTACCGTTATGAACGCTATCGCACTTCAAAGTGCACTTAATCAGATAGGTGTATCCTGCAGGGTTCAAAGTGCAATTGCAATGAATCAAATTGCGGAACCTTATATAAGACATAGGGCAATAAGACATTTGGAAAAAGGCCGGGTTGTCATTTTTGCGGCCGGTACAGGTAATCCGTTCTTTACAACGGATACGGCAGCAGCACTTAGAGCTTCTGAAATTAATGCGGAAGCCATGCTGATGGCTAAAAATGGTGTGGATGGTGTTTATACGGATGACCCTAAAACAAATTCAAATGCTAAAAAAATGGATAAAATAACATATGATGATATTATAAAAAACGGCTTGAAGGTTATGGATACTGCAGCTTGTGCGTTGTGTAAACAAAATAACATACCTATTGTTGTGTTTGATTTTGAAACGAAAGACGGCATTAGCGAAATCCTTGACGGAAAAGAAATTGGAACATACATAAAATAATTGAAAGAGGTATAAAATGTCAGAAGCATTAGATGAATTATTTTTATTTGGTGAAGAAAAAATGGAAAAAGCTGTTGCGCAGCTCTCACGTGAATTTGGTTCTATCCGTTCAGGTCGCGCAAATCCGGGCATATTAGATAAGGTTGTAGTTGAATATTATGGCGCTCCGACACCTTTAAGACAAATGTCACAAGTTACGGTTCAAGACGGTACAACGCTTGTAATCTCACCTTATGACAAAACAATTTTGAAAGATATTGAAAAAGCGATAATTAAAGCTGAAATCGGTATCACGCCGAACAGTGACGGCATTTGTATCAGATTGCCGTTCCCTCCTTTGACAGAAGAAAGACGCAGAGAAACGGCAAAGGAAGTTAAGAAACTTGGCGAAGATGCAAAAATTGCTATAAGAAATATTCGTCGAGATATGACTGATGATTTGAAAAAGATTGAAAAATCCGAAAATCTTCCAGAAGATACAGTGAAAGATAATCAGGATCAAATCCAAAAACTGACCGACAAATACATTGGTATTATTGATACAAATGTGTCCAATAAAGAAAAAGAGGTTATGACTGTATAATGGAAAAGAGGTTTTGGCCCGCAGTTATAGTGGGGTTTACAGGTTATTTCGCAATGATGGCTGGCGGTATATGGCTGCTCGGTCTAATTGCTGCCATTGTATTTTTTGTTACCAAAGAATATACAAAAATCCTTACTAATAAGGGCTTTTTTCCAAGCCGTCGGGTAATCTTTGTGACAAGTATGCTTCTCTTAGCCGTTGCATACTTCAATAGGCAAGATTTGGTTTCTTTTGCAATGACAATATGTACAATGGCTGCATTTATGAGTGTGTTGTTTAGGGGTAAACAGCCATATATTGCCAATGTTGCGACAAATATTCTTGGTATTATATATTGTGGTTGGTTTCCTGCACATTTGATTTATATAAGAAATATGGGATTTGAGGGTAATACCTATATTCATTATCCTACAGGTGCTGGTTATTGCTTTATATTATTAGTAGCGGTACTTTTATGCGATTCTTTTTGCTATTTTGTAGGTAGCAGATTTGGCAAACATAAGTTATCAAAAGTAATTAGCCCAAATAAAACTGTAGAGGGTGCAATAGGCGGAACGGTTGCTTCTGTCGTATTCACGGTGTTTTCCGGATTGCTTTTGGGTTTGAGTTGGTATAACGGAATTATACTTGGACTTTTGATAGCAGGATTTGCACAAATTGGTGATTTATGTGAATCTATGATAAAACGTGATGCAGGGGTTAAAGATTCAAGCGATATTATCCCGGGGCATGGCGGTTTTTTGGACAGATGTGACAGTTATATTCTGACAATTCCGATTATGTATTATTTTCTTGAATATTGTGTTCATCAGCAGGACTTGATTGGTAATATGTTTATGTTTGTTAAGGGTTTGTTTTAGATGAAAGAAGTCTCTGAAATCTTTGGCATAGATATAGAAAACACGGAGTATTTCAGACAGGCACTGACTCACCCATCTTATACACGTGAAAATAATTTGGATTATACGTCGAGTTATGAGCGTCTGGAGTTTTTGGGTGATGCAGTCTTAAAACTTGCGGTTTCTGATATTATTTACAAAAAATATCCGAATTATACCGAGGGTAATATGTCTAAAATTCGCTCGTTTGTGATTTCTGATGCAACTTTGTTTGAAGTATGTAAAAAAATCGGGTTGTCCGAGCTTATAATTATGGGTGATCATGATAAAAAGTACAGAAATGTAGAATCTGTATGTGCTTGCGCTTTAGAGGCTGTGTTTGGTGCTTTTTACTTGGATGGAAAATATTCAGATCTTGTTAATTTTATAAGTCATGAATTTATGGAATATATTGAAGATGTGGATAAGAATTTCGAGAAATATAATGCAAAGGCTCTTCTTCAGGTATACACGCAGGCCCAAACAAAGACAACACCTGATTATAAGTTGGTATCTGAAAGCGGTCCGTCGCACAAAAAAGTATTTGAAGTTGAAGTTGTATATGAAGGAGAGGTTGTGGCTTCCGGTATGGGAAGTACTAAAAAAGAGGCTGAGCAGCACGCAGCATATAACGCGTGTCAAAAATTGGGGGTTATTCCATGTCAAAAGTAGTAATTTCACCATCAATTCTGTCCGCTGATTTTGCAAATCTTGAACGTGATATAAAAAGAATTGAAGATGCCGGAGCAGATTGGGTTCACGTAGATGTTATGGACGGACATTTTGTCCCGAATATAACAATTGGGGTTCCCGTTGTGAAATCAATAAAACAGGTTACAAAATTGCCGCTGGACGTGCATTTGATGATTGAAAATCCCGATAGATATATTGAGCCGTTTGTAAAATCTGGCGCTGATATTTTGACGTTTCATTATGAGGCTGTAAAAGAGGAATGTATCTCTGATTTGATAAAATACATAAAATCATTTGGGGTAAAGGCTGGCATGTCAATAAAACCAAAGACATTAGCTGATGTAGTGTTTCCGTACATTGATGATTTGGATTTAATTTTGGTTATGACAGTTGAGCCCGGTTTCGGCGGACAAAGCTTCATGAGAGATTGTGCGGAGAAACTTCCAATAATAAAAGAAAAATCTCACGAGGGTTTATTTTTGCAGGTTGATGGTGGAATAAATGCTCAAACAGCAAAAATTTGCACCGAATTGGGTGCAAATTCGCTTGTAGCCGGAAATTATATCTACAAATCCGACAATATTAAAACTGCTGTCGAAAGTCTGAGGTAACTAGATTTCTTCTCTCCCGCGTCTTAGTTTTCTTTTCAGAATTTCATTAGGATCGGTTGTTATTTTGACGTCGGCAAGAGTCACATCCTCTTGTTCTTCTTCAGATTTTTCTGTTTCTAATATCGGTCTTTCTTCTGCGTCTTCATTCTCTTTTCCGATATTATTTTCGGCTTCGTCTGTCGGTTGTATATCAAATCTTTCAACGCCCACTATTTTATCTATTGATTCAAGATCTGTGTTCCCGTCAACCATTTCATAGGTAACATCATCCGGTGCATTCATAAGTGCAGTAACTGCAGAAGCCCATTTTTGATATTCGTTTGGAACTTCGTGTCCCTCTCTTCTCATCTGTAAAATTTCTTTTGCGGTTAGCTGCTGCCACTTGATATTTGCGTTAATTCTTTGGATATCCATGTTTCTCTCCTTTGTCTATTCTCTTTATATAACGGATATTTCCGCAAAAACTTTAATCTCACATGTTAAGAATTGTAACAAAAAGTATATAAATTGAATATAAAAAGTCAATATTTTTTTAAGTGCGGTTTTTATATAAGTACGAGAGATAAATAAAGAAGAAAATCAAGAGAGAGGTTAAAACTATGGCATCTATGCTATTATTTTCTAATGCAATTTCAGACACATATAAGACAACATCTGATGCAATCAGAGAAGTCAAATTGAACGATAGATTAGTGATAAGGAAGTCATTAACAGATTTGATGAAACAATCTTTCTTTCACGGAGCAAACAGGTATGGAACAAACTTTATAGCGTAAAGTTCGTTGGAAAATTAGGAAAGAAAAGGAATCAATTAAGGAAAAGGATAGGATAATTATAAAGCGGCGATCAAGCCGCTTTTTATTTACCGTATTTAGCAAATTTTATTTTTACCGTTTTTATATATGTATGCATAATGTATCATTTACCTCTAACATAAGACTTGTAAGTTCTTCAGAATTTTATAGGCATATTCCGAGAGGTCGTTCCGGTGTTTTTGTCGATGAACCTTGGACGGTCAAGGAAAGCGTTTTAAAGGATGAAGCATACACGAAAAATATTTTGGATTGTACTGTCTGCGGATTTACTGATGGAGACAGAGTGCTTTTGATGCACATCTGTCCGACAGAGCCTGAAAATAAAAATTTTTCAAAAATAGAAAAGTTTATGCGTGACAAATTGGAATTTATGAACAAAGAGTATTTACAAGGGTTTCTTTTAGGTTCAAAACAGGGTAAACATGTCTCAAAATACAGTACAGAATTGTTTGATAAATTTAGTGATTTTATGAAAAAAATGAACATTCCATGTTCCAAATTCAAGGGTGGAAAGTTTGAAAATCATGTTATATATTCTTCACAAAAAGACGAATGGATTATAGGAAACGATATATTTCAGCCGTATTTTAAACACTCTCTTGCCGCGGAAGATGTAGCAAAGAAGGCGTTTGATGTAGTGGAAGTTTCTTCGGAAGATAAAGTTATTTGGTAAAGGAAATTTTATGGCATTATTAAGCATACAACCTTACAATTATCATAAAGTTGATGAAACACTATCCCGTTCGGCACAACCGGATGAGAGGAATATACTCTGGTTGAAATCTCAAGGTGTTACTGATGTTGTAAACCTCAGGACAATGTATGATCCACAGATAAATTTTGACGAAAAAGAGTTGGTTGAACTTAATGGTATGGTGTATCATAATATTCCCTCCCACACGAGATTTCCAAAACCAGAAAAAGTCGGAGAGTTTTTGGATATTGTTGAGGGCGTAAAACAAAATGGTGGAAAAGTTCATGTCCATTGCAAACAAGGTGCAGACAGAACAGGCATGTATACCTACGTATATGAGAGAGTAAACAAAGTTAAATCTAAAAGAGAAGCAAAAAAAGAGTTTGTTGAGTGCGGTTGGCATTCAAGCATATACTCTGATTTAGACAAAATAGCTGAGCAGTTTGTTAAAATGTTCAAAAAATAATTACAGCTCTTTTTTGAAATATTGGGAATCTGAGATTACTTTATTTACAAATTTTTGGGAACGAGTTGGAATACAGTTGCAGCGTTTGACGGCGTATTTGCC
>JBGUSD010000056.1:0-1612 GCA_045132355.1 Candidatus Gastranaerophilaceae bacterium | reverse complement strand
ATGTGCTTTAACTAAATTTTCCATTAAATCACCTCAATTTCGTCTTGTCTGTTTGCTTTGTTGATTTCGCTTGATTACATATCATTTTTGGAGTTTCAGTAATATGTTCTTGCAAAGCTTGCTTCTGCGGGTTGTTCCCATCACCTTGAAACGCCCCTGCTTTTCTCTCTAATTCCCGTAGAATATGATTAACCCCCTTTGAAAAGATGAACTTTTATGTATTTCACTCTTGACAAAGTTCAATCTGTTTCGTATAATATTCTTGTAACTTCAAATAAGTTCCAAAGTTATATTAGCACTTACCTGAATTATTGTCAATATCTTTTTTGAACTTTTTTGAACTGTTATCAAAAATAAAGGGGTGTTTATCAAAAATGAAGACATTTTCAGAAAAAGTAAAAGACGCCAGATTACAACTTGGTCTCTCTCAACAGCAGCTTGGAGAAGCAACCGGTGTATCTCTCAGAACAATCCTGTCCTATGAAAAGGGAGAAAAGATGCCACGTCAGGGGACACTGTTAAAATTAGCAAAAGCTCTTGGCGTATCCTCGAAGTTCCTCATCGACGATCTTTGCGAGAATCCCATGGAGGACATCGAGAAGGACAGCTATATTGAAGATGCGCGTGAAAAATATGGAAACAAAGGTGCAAAAGATGTTGAGAAACTTCTCGCTGATAACGCCGCGTTGTTCGCCGGCGGCGAGTTATCACAGGAACAGAAAGATGAATTTTTCCAGGCAGTTATGGTCGCTTACGTTACTTGCAAAGAAGAAGCGAAAAAGAAATTCGGTAGAAAAGACTCATTAATATAATAGAATAGCCATTAGCGGCATTTTCGTGATGGATTTTTTTGCGTTGGTGAGCAAAGTCCGTATTATAGCCCAACTATTTTTGTAAAATGAAGATGGGCGATGGGCGATGGGCCCTAAATTGACAAAGTGAAGTTACGATTTTTTCGAAATTTTTGCCCGGTTAGCAAAAGCTCACCTTGACAAAATCGGTAGGTATATATTTGGATATTTCCAGATTTTCGGAGCCTTTCAAGGCAGTCACCGCCCTAAGGCGGCTTGACCTTGACGGGTTGGTGAGAAAAATGCTAGACTCGTTTTTTGAAGGCGAAAACATTTGGATATTTCCGAGTTTCCGTCGCCTTCAAAAACTTTTCAGCATTTTTCTCAGCGTTCAGTCAAGGTTGACGGTCAGCGTGGTAGAATGGTTATGGTTACTGTCTGCGGAAAGCAGGTAGGTATGAGTAGATTGACATTATCTGAAAGGGTTGTGATTGAGTGCGGCATATACGAAAGACTTCCGCTCAACGAGATTGCAAAAAAGATAGGTAAATCTCCCGGTACTGTTTCGAGAGAAATACGAGCCAACAGAACACCGGTTTCGGGTGAACGTTATTGCGGAAAAGACTGCCGGTTTGCTTCATCCTGCAAAACAAAGGGTTTGTGCGGCAAAGAGAAATGTTACAAGCATTGTGTTGCTTGCCGGGAATTTGATTGCCGCGAGATTTGTTCACGATACAACAATAAACCGTGTGTAACACTTTCAAGACCTCCTTATGTTTGTAATACGTGTTTGCAGCGAAGAAAATGTAAAGGTGACAGGG
>JBGUSD010000055.1:0-5905 GCA_045132355.1 Candidatus Gastranaerophilaceae bacterium | reverse complement strand
TTTGCATAAATTAGAAAATAAGTCAAGTAATAATCTTATTATATGAATTTTTGTAAAATAATATATTAAATATCGATTTTTTGTCTAATCAAAATTATGAACATTTTACATTTTCATATGGCTTATTTTTCAAAATCATCCTCAAACCCTCTTATATTATCAAGTTCAATATTGTATCGTTTGCCGTTTTTATCAACACAAGTTGCAAAATCTACAGTTTTATCGGCAAATTTGTTTTCCCATAAGCAAATCAACAAACCGATTTCTTGTGTTTTCAGATTCAAAATCTTTATTCCATACAACTTGTAATCTTTTTCAACCATAATTTATCCTTTCGTTATTGTAATATCTGTGTATATCTCGTCCGGCTTGTCGGGGTCGATTAAAAAATTTTTATCAAATACATATTTTTCACCATCCGGTGCAACGCAGCCGACAATATTGTTTTCGCCAAAACATACAACTGTAAATTCTTCGCTATCATTTTCAAACCAACCTTTTAATTTTTTTAATCTGTATTTTTTGCCGATTTCAATCATAGTATGCTCCTTTCAAGCTACACAATTCATCACTCTTTTAGCGAGAAACATCAAGTATATGTGTCTTAAATCGTATCATTCAGACACATTTGGGACTTGATGTTTCTGCAAAACAGAGTTATCCTGTGTGTACCCCAATATTTATTTACCTAGAGGATCTAACATGAAAAAACGAACATTGGCACAAGATGCCTTTAAGCTTTATGCGGAAAATTTTATGACACTTGAAGATATAGCAAGGCAGCTTCATTTGAACGAAAGAACGCTTCGCCGATGGAAAAAATCTGATGATTGGGAAACCAAAAGAGCAGAATATCTTCACACTAAAACAACGTTGCATTCGGATTTATACGATTTCACCCGAAGTTTGATAAATTCTATCGAAAAGGATATGGAGAATAACGGTAAAGTCGAGCCTGCAAGGTATTATGCTGTTACTAAAATGCTGAAATTGATTGGTCCGGTTAAATCTTATGAAGATGAAGTGATAAGTGAAAAACAAAAGCTCCAAGAGAAAAAGTCGAAAGGTTTAACGCCGGATATTATAAGAGAAATTGAGGAACAAATTCTCGGCATAACTCACGAAGAAATTTGTGAACAAGATTTGAACACCGATTAAACACCTTTTAAACGGCATTTGAATTTTCAACTTCTTTTTCGTGGTCTATGAAGAATGCATTTAAAACGTCAGCATCATTTCGCAGATGCTTTATAACCGGCGCAAGATTATAGCATTCTTCAATCTCCGGCTGATTAGCCACAAAATAATCAATAACAACCGCTGTGTTATAAATATTCTCCGACCATTTGCTTAACTGCTTAAACTCCTTTGAAGTAATATTCAACCCGACTTTTTCCATACGACCTCCTTTATTGTGTCGTATACATCGCTCTGAGTGAAAATAAAGTCAAGTTATGGTTTTATGACAGCCTGAGCATCAATTAATTCTATTTTTTCAGGGGTTATATATTCATATTCTTTTAATTTGTCTATAAGTTTATCAAACTTATCGGAACAACAATATATAACATCTTCAAGTCCTAACCACTCATCTTTGTTATCAAGTCGAACCGCAGCTTCATGTTCTTCCAAAGTTAAAAGATATGTTTGAGCTTTTCTATAAACATTATTTAAGGCTAAAGCTTCCAGGTCTGCCTGTTTCCAACGTTCTCGTAAACTTGTTTTAATACTTAAAACAATAGGGAAATTATCTTTGGAAAATAATAAAATATCGTAATTAACACCGGGAACAAAATGAACTTTTGCATTTGTATAAAAAGGCATGATCTCAGAATTATAAAGTATTATCGCAATAATAAGTTCTAAAATTTTACCATTTAGGCTACTGCTGGTACAACCTTCCGTTTTTTTATACTTCTGCCACAGTTTTTTAACTGTTTCTGATGGCTTTTTATTTTTATATACAGACATGTTTGGACAAATGCTGCAAAAACAATCTAATGCTTTTTGTCCTGTTTTTATTACATGATTATTAACTAAAAAATCTTTTGTGTTCACCCAATAAGTATATCATGATTTCTGTTAATAACAAATCTTTATAAACAAGCAAAACATTATTATTTGATATATAATTATCACATGGACAGGCTTACTAAAGAACAAAGACATAAGAACATGCAAGCTGTCAAAAATAAAGACAGTCAAATTGAACTTATGTTAAGGTCTGCTCTATGGAATAAGGGATATCGATACAGAAAAAACTATACAAAACTTGAGGGGAAACCTGATATTGTTTTGTCAAAATATAAAACAGTTATATTTTGTGATAGTGAATTTTGGCATGGGTATAACTGGAAGGTTCGTAAAAACGATATAAAGTCTAATAAAGAATTTTGGATAAAAAAAATTGAAGGCAATATTAAAAGGGATAAAGCAGTTAATAAAATTCTAAAAGAACAGGGCTGGAAAGTAATAAGGCTTTGGGGTAAAGATATTCAAAAGAATTTAGATAAATGTGTAAACAAAATTGAAAAAGAGATAGGTGTTCAATGAGCGTAAATGTTTTAGAAAAAAACGAAAAGAAAGAAAAAAAGTCGAGTTCTAGTCAAATTTTGCAATTCCAAAAAATTCTGAACGATAATAAAATACCTTTTCCAGCTATGAACAATACAAAATTCACATTCATCGATTTGTTTGCAGGAATTGGCGGAATGCGTATCGCCTTTCAAAATCTGGGCGGCAAGTGTGTGTTCAGTTCAGAAATAGATGAGCAGGCTCAAAAAACCTATGCCATTAATTTCGGTGATGTTCCTGATGGCGATATTACAAAGATAAATGAAAATGAAATTCCAGATCACGATGTTTTAGTCGGCGGTTTTCCTTGCCAAGCATTTTCTATCGCAGGGAAAAGAGGCGGATTCAATGACACCAGAGGAACTTTATTCTTTGATGTTGCAAGAATAATTAAAGCAAAACAGCCAAAAGCATTTTTCTTAGAAAATGTAAAAGGTCTGACTAACCACAGAGGCGGAAAAACTCTTGCCACCATATTAAATGTTTTAAGAAATGATTTAGGATATATTGTTCCCGAACCGCAAATAATGAATGCAAAGAATTTTGGTGTTCCTCAAAATAGAGAAAGGATTTTTATAGTTGGGTTCAGGCCTGATCTGGGTATAAAAGAAGAAGATTTTTTATATCCTGAACCAACCGATACAACAAAAACCATAAGAGATATTATGGAAGAAAAACCTGTTTCCGCCAAATATTACTTATCTACTACATATCTTGAATGTTTGGAAAAACATAAAGCAAGAAATGAAGCCAAAGGTAACGGTTTTGGTTATGAAATAAAAGATAAAGACGGCATTTCAAATACTATTGTTACCGGTGGTATGGGGAGAGAAAGAAATCTTATAGTAGATAAAAGGTTGAAAGATTTTACTCCCGTTACTCATATTAAAGGGGAAGTCAACAGAGAGGGAATTCGCAGAATGACTCCTCGAGAATGGGCCCGTTTGCAAGGTTTCCCTGATAATTTCAAAATAGAAGTTGCAGATGTAAGTGCTTACAAACAATTCGGTAATTCTGTCGCAATTCCTGCAATTCAAGCTACCGCAAAGAATTTAATTGAAAAAATCATTGAGGAATAATATGATTACACAAAATAAAGGGGAATGGAGTGAACTGTATGTCTTTCTCAAATTATTGGGAGATGGTGTTCTTTATGCTGCAGATGCGGATTTAAATAAAATCGAAGATTTATATTACCCTTTAGTTGAAATTTTAAGAAAAGAGAACGAACAAGTTAAACATTATGTAAAAGATTCTCCGAATATTGAAGTAAAGGATGATACGGGCAATATTATACTAAAACTTCCTATGTTGGAATTTGAAACAAAAGCAAAAATTTTATTAGATGCGATTAAAAAATCTGACAGTACGTTTGCCGTTCCGGAAATAGAAGATTTTATGAATATTGTTCAATGTACTAAAGTAAAAGCGGATTCTTTGGATAAAAGTGATATTTCTTTGGTACTGCATGATTGTAAAACGTTAAGAGAAGAATTATTCGGGTTCAGTATAAAATCAAGATTGGGCAGTGCTTCGACATTGTTAAACTCGGGAAAAACTACAAATTTTATTTATGAGATAACCGGAGATTTATCGGGAGAACAAATCAACGAAGTCAATAAAACGGATACGCGAGCAAAATTACGAGACAGATTATTAAAAATCAAAGATTATGGCTGCGAATTGCGTTTTGCAGGAATGGAAAACGAAAACTTTAAGGCTAACTTACAAATGGTAGATAGTGCCTTCCCTTTGATTATTTCCGAATACTTAGTTCAATATTATTCAGGCAACGGCAGTTTAATTTCGGAATTAACGCCTAAAGTAAGAGCTATTAATCCCTGCAAATTAAATACAAATATGCCACATCTTTACTATGAACATAAAATGAAAAACTTTCTGACTGATATTGCTCTCGGGATGACTCCTGCAACTGCTTGGACCGGAGAATATCAAGCAACAGGAGGTTATATTATTGTTCGCGAGGATGGAGAAATCTTATGTTATCACCTTTATAACCACAATGAATTTCAAGAATATTTATTTAAAAATACGAGATTCGATACACCAAGCGCTTCACGTTATGAATTTGGAAGTATATATATAGAAAATGGTAAAAACTATATAAAGCTTAATTTGCAAGTGAGGTTTATATAGTGCAAATATCAAAAATAGAAATAGAAAATTTCAGAAATTTTAAAAAAGTATCTTTCCCTACAAATCCTAAAATAGTCATTATAGGAGAAAATAAATCTGGAAAATCAAATTTGATTTATGCTTTAAGGCTAATACTAGATGATAGTCTTCCTGATACTAAAAGACATTTGGATAAATATGATTTTAATTTTTCAATTTCAGAACCAGTAGAAAATGGTTATGAAATAACAATCAGTATTGAGTTAACAAATTTTTCAGATGATGAAGAACTTTTATCTATATTATGTGATTATCTGATAAGCACGGATTGTGCAAAGATTACATATAAATTTTTACCGAAAAATGAAATATTTGAACAAAAAAAGAAAAATAATGAGAAGTTAAATATAGATGATTACATGTATTATTTCTATGGAGGTAATAATCCATTAAATATAATTTATAAAAATGAATTTTTAAGCATATTAAGAATGCGAGTTTTAAATGCAATAAGGGATGTAGAAAATGACTTGTCTTTATGGAATAAATCACCACTAAAAAACCTTATTACAAATGATGAAATAATAAATCAAAATAAATTATCAGAGCAACTACAAATAATTCAAGATGGAATAACAAAATCGACAAATTCTTTTAAAGATTCTGAAATAATAACATTATTACAAAATAATATTGATGAATATCTTAAAAATGTTGCAGGTTTATCATCAATAAAAACAAATTTAAGCATAGAAGGCAATAATGATGCAAATGATATTTTAAAAATAATTAAAGTATTTTCTGGCAATACTGATGAGTCTTTACATAGTCTTTCCCAAGAAAGTTTGGGATTAAATAATTTATTATATTATTCTTTATTTATGCTTTCTGAAATGCCGTATAAATCTATTGTTGCCATAGAAGAACCCGAATCACATCTACATCCCCACTTGCAAAGAATGATTTTTAAACATTCAATGGGCAATAATCCTTTAATATTAACTACACATTCTCAAAATTTGGTCAATACAATATCTAATATTAAAGATATAGTTATTTTAAAAAACAAAAATATAAATTTTTCGACTGTAAGTTCTTTATCAAATCTTGACTTGTCGGAATTTGAAGTAAAAAATATTCAACGATATTTAGATGTTAATAGAAGCGAAATGCTATTTGCAAAAGGTGTAATATT
>JBGUSD010000054.1:0-2042 GCA_045132355.1 Candidatus Gastranaerophilaceae bacterium | reverse complement strand
CAGGTGATTTAAACTCTTTTATAGCTGAAATAATTGTATCGTTATCAATATTTGCAAGTTTTGAACATATAATTGCACATTCAACGTTTTGATAATTATGTTCTCCTACAAGCGGACAATCTGAAACCTTCATCACGAACTCAACTACACCGTCTTTTTCATAAATAAATTCGTCATTATTTACGTAACAGCAGTTTCCTGTTTTTCTTTCGCCAAAATAAAATACCGTACCTTCTGCCTTAAAATCTTTTAGTCTTGCATCTTTTGCATTCAAAACAGAATATTTTGGTGCCTGAGGCGCTCTGAAGATTTTTGCCTTTGCCGCAAAATAGTTTTCAATGCCTTGGTGCCAATCTATGTGATCAGGCGTAAAGTTTGTCCATACAGAAATAAACGGAGTAAGTGTCGGGCTCATTGCAACCTGATAGGAACTCATTTCGCAAACATAATAATCTAACTTGTCATCAGCCAAATCGCAAGGGGGTTGACCAATGTTTCCACAAGCTTTTGCATTATATTTTTTGCCGAAAATATGCGCAGTCAAAGCTGTTGTTGTCGTTTTACCGTTTGTACCGGTAATTGCAACAAACGGAGTATCACTCATTCTGTATGCCAATTCCAATTCTGATATTACAGGAATGTTCTTAAGCCTCAAAAGCTCAATTATTATACTGTACGGCGGAATACCCGGACTTGTAACCGCAAATTCGGACCCTTCAACAAATGTCAATGAGTGGCCGCCCGTTTCTATATGAATACCTAAATCCAGTAACTCTTTAGGAGCTTCTGTTTGTTTACTCTCTGTCAAATATACGTCATATCCGTGACGATTTAGAAACTTAGCTGCGGCAATACCGCTTTTTGACAAACCTAATACCAAAACCTTTGACATTACATTATACCTCGTGCAAATAACTCAAATAAACCGTATGCAATTCCTGAAAAAATACAGGAGACAATCGCAAATACAATAACAATTTTTTTCTCACTCCAGCCGCACAACTCAAAATGGTGATGAATAGGAGCCATTTTGAACACTCTCTTGCCCGTTGTTTTAAAGCTTGCAACCTGTATTATTACAGATAATGTTTCAGTAACGAATATGCAAGCCAAAAAAATCAACAAAAATTCAAACTTGCCCATTACAGCCAATGTACCCAACAGACCACCTATTGCAAGAGAACCAGTGTCCCCCATAAACACTTGAGCCTTTGGCTTGTTATATTTTAAGAACCCAACAAGCGCACCGGCAACTGCTGCAGCTATAATTGACACTTCAGGATATCCGCTCTTTACCGCAATAAAAGAACAAACAATAAATGCCGGAACTCCGGTAGATGCAGCCAAACCATCCAAACCATCTGTCAGATTATAAGCATTTGATGCTCCTGTTATTATAAACACTGACAAAAGAACATATGCCCAACTGAGATTTATCATCCACGGCCCTACAGAAAAATACGTTCCGACAGGATTTGTCATTATAACATAAAAAGTTGGAAGAAGTGCGATTGCAACCTGTCTTAAAAATTTTCCCCTCGGAGTTAATCCGTCATTTCCTTTACCTTTGATTTTAATATAATCATCTTGAAAGCCTGCAAAAGTATAAAAAACCAGAGTTATCAATATAATAAACGCATCTGTTGTTAATCTTTGCGCAAGAAGAAGCGTAATAACAGCAGCAATAATTACACCTGCAATTATAAACACTCCGCCTGTTGTCGGAGTACCCTGTTTTTTTGCATGAGTTTCCGGAGCCAGATCTTTTACATACTGCCCAATCATTTTTTTCTTCAAAAAGTCAATGTAGGGAACCCCAAACAAAAGACATAATATCATCCCCAGAAGGAATGCCACTGCAATCATTATCATATATTTCCTCTTTTCAAGTCTTCGATTATTTCCTCAAATTTCATAGCTCTTGAGGCTTTTAAGAATATTGTATTACCGACATCCAATTTATCAAGAATGTAACGGGAAACACTTTTATTGTCATCAAACATTTTTACGTCAAACCCTTTTGAATCAAGCACATCACCTAT
>JBGUSD010000053.1:0-3443 GCA_045132355.1 Candidatus Gastranaerophilaceae bacterium | reverse complement strand
ATGAAAAAATAGACCTGTCTTTTCTGGAAAATTCTGTACAAAGAAAAGACAAAATCGGGTTACCTCAAATTGGTGAACTTGAAGTTATGAGGCACTATAAGGAATTGTCCGATAAAAATTTCTGCATTGAAAAAGGATTTTATCCGCTTGGTTCCTGTACAATGAAATACAATCCCAAGGTCAATGAACTTTTAGCATCTTTGGAAGGTTTTGCAAACCTCCACCCTCTATCAGATGATGACGACTCCCAGGGCGCACTGGAATTAATGTACAACCTGCAAGAAGCTCTGAAGCAAATTACAGGTATGCACACTATCACACTTCAACCATCAGCCGGAGCTCATGGCGAATTAACGGGCATGATGATTATAAAAAAATATTTTGAGACAAAAGGCGACAATAGAACAAAGGTTATTATACCTGACTCTGCACACGGTACAAACCCTGCAAGTGCCAAAATGTGCGGTTTTGATATTGTTGAAATAAAATCAAACGACAAGGGACAAGTTGACATTAATGCCCTTAAAGAAGTTTTAGATAAAGATGTTGCCGCAATAATGATGACCAACCCAAACACTCTTGGCATATACGAAGAAAATGTATTGGAAATATCCAAAATAATGCACGATAACGGCTCTCTATTATACTATGACGGGGCAAACTTCAACGCAATTATGGGATATACGAATCCAAAACTTATGGGATTTGATGTTGTGCATCTCAATTTGCACAAGACAATGTCAACTCCACACGGCGGCGGTGGGCCGGGAGCAGGCCCTGTTGGTGTCGTAGAAGCCTTAAGAGACTTTGTTCCAGCCCCAATAATTGAGTATGACGGCCATAAATATACGAGAAACTATAATATAAAGCACTCAATAGGTGCAACTAAAGGTTTTTACGGTAACTTTGGCGTTATGGTCAGAGCGTACGCATACATACTGATGATGGGTAAAAATTTAAAATGCGCATCAGAAAATGCCGTTTTGAATGCAAATTACCTTAAAGAAAAGTTGAAAAAATATTATGATTTACCATACGATCAACCTTGCATGCACGAATTTGTACTGTCAGGCGAACGTCAAAAGGAAGAAAGCGGTGTTTCAACACTTAATATTGCGAAAGCCCTTATGGATGAAAACACTCATCCCCCGACAGTATACTTCCCATTGATTGTCCATGAAGCTATAATGATTGAACCAACAGAATCAGAAACAAAAGAAAAAATGGATGAATTTGTAGAAACAATGATAAAAATTGCTAAAGAAGCAAAAGAGAATCCTGACAAAATTTTATCAGCCCCTCATAATACTCCGGTCAAAAGGGTTGATGAAACTCAGGCTGCAAGACATCCTGACCTTAACGGAAAAGACTTATGAAGAAAAAAATAAAAGTAGCATTCCCCCATATGGGGCTAATATATATAGCCTGGTCTACTGCGCTAAGAAAAGTAGGAGTAGAGCCGTATGTTCCGCCATACACAAGTAAGAAAACTCTTTCTTTGGGGACGAAACATTCACCGGAAGCAATTTGTCTTCCGTACAAACTAATTTTGGGAAACTTTGTAGAAGCACTTGAAGGCGGTGCAGATTATGTCGCAATGATTACATCTCCCGGGATATGCAGACTTGGAGAATATGGCAAATGCATACAAAATGCCCTGAACGATATGGGTTATGACGCAAGATATATTGAGTTGCAACTATATGACGGAATTGCAGGCATGTACAGATTCTTAAAGGAACTTACAGGCAGAAATAATCCATTTTTATTTCTAAACGCAATAATTACCGGTATAAGAAAAGTATTTCTCGTTGATGATCTGCAAACAAAACTGAATTATTTAAGAGCAAGAGAGATTAAACAGGGAGATGCAGAAAAAGCCTTTAATAAAGCTATATCTATAGTTGAAAAAGAAGATTCTTTCTGGAAGTTGAAAAAAGCAAAAAAAGAAGCTTTTGCAATTATGGACAAAGTAAAATATGACAAAAATAAAGAAGTTCTATACGTGGATATAACAGGCGAAATATTCCTTGTCTGCGATCCTTTTTCAAATCAAAATATTGAAAAGGAACTTGGGAAAATGGGCGTTCAAGTAAGAATCAGCCTTACTGTAAGCAGCTTTTTAAAAGATGCTATTATACCTAAAATGTTCAGAAAGGGTGAAACTCACCTGCAAAGGGCTAACAGACTTGCAAAGCCTTATCTTATGAGAGATATCGGAGGTGACGCACTTGAGTGCGTTTCTGACGTTGCATATGCGAACGAAAGAGGGATTGACGGGATAATCCACATAAGTCCGTTTACGTGTATGCCAGAGATAATGTCTCAAAACATATTTCCAACAATGAGAGAAAATTGTGACATTCCTATATTACCGCTAATTATGGACGAACAAACCGGTAAAGCGGGTTATCTGACAAGATTAGAAGCATTTGTCGACCTAATGAGAAGACGGAAAAGGAAAATGGCAATGGATAAAAAAGCCAAAGCCGAAACAGTTAACGCAAATTAAAGGATTAATTATGTTCAAGCTATATAGAGAAGCATTTAAGACAACAAACGACAGTATAATTCTTGCAACACCACTAATTTTGTTTATGTGGGTATTGAGTGCGTACATCACGTATACAAAGCCTGCAATGACGGCATTACTGCCTGCCATTTTATCATTTATCACGACAGTACTTATGGTTGCAGCATTTTCTGCCGGTTGGTTTTATATGGTAAAAAAAGCTATAAAACTCTCAAAACAGATTTTTGTACTGAATACTGACAGATCAAAAGCCACCTTTAATCTTTTAAAAACAATGCCGTCAGGTATTGGAAAATTTTTCTTATCATTTGTCGGAATGATACTTATCGGACTCATTATAATGACATTACTTGGGGTCTTGGTATTTAAACTTGGAATGATGCTTATCGGAAGCTTAAATCTTGATCCTGCCCAAATTAAAAATGTAATGTCCTCTGCAAATGATATGAAAGCGTTCCTTGACACTCTGACACTTGAGCAACTTTTAAAATTAAACAACTGGAACATGCTTTTACTTGGAACAACATCAATAATATCCTTTCTATTTATGTTATGGATACCTGAGGTAATATATAAGACAAAGAATCCTGTTGTTGCTCTTTGGAGAGCTTGTGTAAAAATATTCCAAAAACCGTGGAAAGCGTTTAAGCTTTTCTTATTTATATCAGTAACAAACATTATTCTGTCATTTTTGAGTACATTTGCTATGACTAACGCCTTTGTCTATTTTATAATGCTTGTTATTTATTTCTACTTTATCGTGTATGTAATTGTATTAGTATTTTCATATTATGAAAAAGAATTTGAATAAAGTAATAGCAATTGTAGGGCCTACTGCGAGCGGCAAAACTGCGTATTCCGTTGAACTTGCAAAACAAATTGACGGAGAAATTATATCTGCTGACTCAAG
>JBGUSD010000052.1:0-3128 GCA_045132355.1 Candidatus Gastranaerophilaceae bacterium | reverse complement strand
GATTCCTGCAGAAAAGTTATCGGAACACACTCAGATAACATATTAGAAATTCTTGGTTTTAAAAACTACGATGCAATAATAACACGTGATAACATAACAATTTTATAAAGTAGTAAATCCTCTTTCTATGAGAGAGGGTGGTGCAAAGCACCGGGTGAGAGTATTATGGATTTTATAGTTATAGCAAAACAAGCTAAAGAAGCAGCTTTAAAAGTTGCGGATATTTCAACAGAATTGAAAAACAAAGCTCTTTTAGGAATTGCAGAGGCAATAGAGAAGGAAAAATCCGTAATTTTTGACGCAAATAAAAAAGATTTGCAAGAAGCTCTGCCCCTTGTTGAAAACGGCGAACTTTCCAAATCAACCTACAACAGACTAAAGCTTGATGAAAACAAAATGCGGGATATGATTCAGGGAATCAGAGACATAGCAAAACTTGAAGATCCCGTAAATAAAAATCTCTTTGTCAGAGAATTAGACAAAGATTTAACTCTCTACAAAGTTTCTTGCCCTATCGGAGTTTTGGGAATAATCTTTGAAGCAAGACCTGATGTTATCGCACAGATTTCATCACTTTCAATCAAATCCTCAAATGCCGTTATCCTAAAAGGCGGCAAAGAATCCATAAACACAAACAAAGCCATAATGTCTGTAATAAACGAAACCCTTGAAAACATTGAAGGTTTTCCTAAAAACGTTCTGCAACAGGTATTTACAAGAGATGATGTCGCAGAAATGCTTAAATGCGACAAGTACATAAACCTAATAATCCCAAGAGGCGGTAATAAACTTGTAAAATTTATAAAAGAGAACACTAAAATTCCTGTTCTGGGGCACGCAGACGGAATTTGTCATATCTTTGTTGATGAAAGTGCAGATTTTGAAATGGCAGTTAAGGTTATTATTGATGCCAAAACACAATACCCGAGCGCCTGCAATTCTGTCGAAACACTTTTAATCCATGAAAAGTTTGAGAAAAAAGATGAACTTCTTGCCACATTAAAACAGGCAGAAATAAAACTTGTCGAAAACCCTGATTCTTGGGCTTTTGAATACGGAGACAAAATACTTGCCGTAAAAACTGTCAAAAATCTTGATGAAGCAATAGAACACATAAACACATACGGCTCAGGCCACACAGACAGCATTCTGACAAAAGATACACAAAATGCTGAAACCTTTATGAATAAGGTCGATTCTGCAGGAGTATATTTCAACACCTCAACAAGATTTGCTGACGGGTTCAGGTACGGATTTGGTGCAGAAGTCGGAATTTCAACAAACAAAACCCATGCCAGAGGCCCTGTCGGACTTGAAGGTTTAACAATATATAAATACAAACTTATAGGAAATGGTCATATAGTAAAAGATTATGCAGACGGAACAAAACAATTCCATCACAAAAATATAGGAGTTTAAATGCAAAAAATTGGTATAGTAGGTTTAGGATTAATTGGTGGTTCAATATTCAAATCATTGACAGCGCTTGGGTATAACGTTTGTGCCGTATCAAACTCTATGCAGGGAATTTTGCCGAACATAACGGCAGATTATAACACGCTGAAAGATTGTGAACTTATTTTTGTATGCTCTGCAATGAACAAAACCCTCGAGATTCTCGACACACTTGAACATGTTGTACCAGAAAGCACTATCGTAACAGATGTTTGCAGTCTAAAAACTTTTGTATGTCAAAAAGAAAGACCTTACATCTTTATACCGTCACATCCGATGGCAGGTACCGAACAAAAAGGGTTTGAAAACTCATTTGACGGACTTTTTAAGGGTGCAAAATGGGTAATTACGCCGTGTTTTGAACCGAGAAAAACAGAAAAAAATCCGCGACTTGTTTTGGAAAAAATCATAAGAGAGCTTGGTGCAGAGCCTGTTATAACAACCCCAAAAGACCATGACGAAGCAGTAGCCCTGATTTCGCACATGCCGATGGTTGTCGCACAAGCTTTGTTTTTAGCTGCAAGAGAGAACAAATTGGCGCTCAATATTGCAGCAAGCGGATTTAGAGATATGACACGGCTTGCAATGTCAAACGAAGAACTTGCATGCGATATGGTTTCAATGAATGCAGAAAATATTCAAAAAGCTATCCTAAAACTGTATGCCGCTATGGGTGAATTAACAGGCAAAGATTACCCAAAAATAATTTCTGAAATCAAGTCTGAACGCTCTGAAATGTTTAAAAAATAACAACAAATTATAATTTTTGTGTGCTCAGACTCTCAACATTATATATGTATCATGGTATAATTAGTATACACAAGGGGGTTGAGCATGTACGATTACGGGATTATAGGTTCAGGACCGGCAGGTTATACCGCAGCATTGAATGCGGCATCATTGGGCAAAAAAGTTGTTATTTTTGAAAAAGATTTTATTGGTGGAGTTTGCCTAAACAGGGGCTGCATTCCGACAAAAACACTCCTTCACAGCGCTGAAATATACAACGCTATTAAAACATGCGAAAGCACAGGAATATGTGTAAAAGATTATTCTTTTGATTTTTCAAAAATAGCAGAACGTAAAAAATCCGTAGTTGAAAAACTTCGTGCAGGACTTGAAAGATCTTTCAAAAATGCAGGAATAGAGGTAATTAATGCGGAAGCCAAAATTATTGATAAAAATACCATCGAAGCAAATGGTGAAAAATATGAATGCGAAAACATTATAGCCGCCATAGGTTCACACCCGAGAGAAATCAAAGGAATGGAATTCGATGGCAAATTCATATTATCTTCAGACGACATACTTAATCTCGAACAACTTCCTAAAAATATTGTCGTTGTAGGTTCAGGAGCTATAGGCATTGAATTTTCAAGGATTTTATCTTCTTTTGGAGTCGAAGTTACCATAATAGAAATGGCAGAAAATCTTCTCCCGCTTGCAGATACAGAGGTTTCTAAAAGAATTGAGAGGATTTTTAAAGCAAACGGCATAAAATACTACACAAAAGTATCTGTTGAAAAAGTTGATAAAAGTACAAAGAAAGTTCTCCTCTCCAACAGAGAAGAAATCCCCGCAGATTGTATTCTTATGGCAATAGGCAGAGCTCCAAACCCGATAGAAAAAATTGATGGTGTAACTTATATTGGAGATGTTTACGGTTCAATTCA
>JBGUSD010000051.1:0-7926 GCA_045132355.1 Candidatus Gastranaerophilaceae bacterium | reverse complement strand
ACCCCGAATGAATTTATTGAAGCTTTAGGAAAAACCCAAAAGGCAGAAGGGCTTATTCTTGACCTCAGAGGAAACACCGGCGGACTTTTACCGAATGCCGTATTTATTGCAAACCTGTTTATCAAAGAAGGCAATATTGTGAGTATTGTAGGACGAAACGGTTATAAATATGACATCTATGCCCAAGATGCCGAATATAACATTGATAAACCGACTATTGTTTTGGTAGACGGCGCGAGTGCAAGCGCCAGCGAAATTCTGTCAGGCGCACTAAAAGACTATAACAAAGCAAAACTTTTGGGCTCACAAACGTACGGCAAAGGCATGGTTCAAAAGATTATACCTCTGCCAAACGAAACAGGATTGAACCTTACTATTGCCAAATACCTTACACCTAATGGAACAGACATAAACAAAAAGGGTATAACTCCGGATATTGAGGTTAATTTCACAATGGATGACGTTAAAAAGCAAAATGATGTCCAATTAACCACAGCAAAAACAATCCTTACCGAAATGATTAACCAAAAAACCGTTGCGCAAAATTAATGATGCAAGGATGCAAAGCAGCCGGGCAGAAAGCAGCTAAGATTGTAGCTTGTAGGTCAGGCTTTAGCCTGACAAAGTACTTAACAATAGGTAAACTTTTTGGTAAAAAGCTTGTGTTTATGCTACAATATAGCTATAAGAACAGACAATTAGGGGGAAAGCATGGCTGAGAGTACGCAAGACATGATTAATGATAAAGGGATGGAAGCACTTAAAGAAGTAGAACAAACCCAGATACAAGAACAGTTTGAGGAGATTGAGACAAAAACTTCAAGCGAATATGATGCAAGCAACATCAGAGTATTGGAAGGTTTGGAAGCTGTTCGTTTAAGACCCGGTATGTATATCGGCTCAACTTCTCAAAGAGGTTTGCACCACTGTATTTATGAAATCGTTGACAACTCAATCGATGAAGCATTGGCAGGTTTTTGTACCGATATTTATGTAACAGTTCACCCTGATAACAGCGTAACCGTCGAAGATAACGGTCGTGGTATTCCGGTTGATATCAAACCTGAATCAGGCAAATCTGCATTGGAAATTGTCCACACAGTACTTCACGCAGGCGGTAAATTTGGTGACGGCGGTTACAAAGTATCAGGCGGACTTCACGGCGTTGGTGCATCAGTCGTAAACGCTCTTTCAGAAAAATACAAGGTTGAAGTTTCTCGTGACGGTTATGTATGGCGTCAGGAATATATGAGGGGCGAACCTATGACCCCTGTTGAAAAAGGTGAGCCAACCGATAAAACAGGTACAAAAACAACATGGTGGGCTGACCCTGAAATTTTCACAGAAACAACAGAGATCGACAGAGATGTTATCGCAAACCGTTTGAGAGAAATGGCATTTTTGAATAAAGGTTTGAGAATTGTATTCAGAGATGCAAGAATCAACAGCGAAGAAGTTTTCCACTATGCAGGCGGTATCGGAAGCTATGTTGAATTTTTGAACAAAAACAAAACGGTTCTGCATGATAAACCTATTTACATTGATAAAGTTATCGATAACATTCAGGTTGAAGTTGCAATGCAATATACAGATGCTTATAACGAAAGCGTTTTATCATTTGCAAACAACATAAACACAAGTTTTGGCGGAACTCACTTAACAGGTTTCAGGAACTCAATTACACGCGTATTGAACGATTATGCAAGAAAAAATAATATCCTGAAGGATTCTGACCAAAACCTCTCAGGGGAAGATGTCAGAGAAGGTTTGACCGCTATCGTCAGCGTAAAACTTCCAAACCCTGAATTTGAAGGCCAAACAAAAGAAAAATTGGGTTCACAAGAGGCTTTGGGTGCCGTTCAGGATGCAGTCAAAGAAAAACTCCAAGAATGGTTGGAATTCAACCCTAAGATTGCAAAAACTATTCTTGAAAAAACTTTGCAAGCACAACGAGCAAGAGAAGCAGCAAGAAAAGCAAGAGAATTAACAAGACGTAAAACCGTTCTTGAAAACTCTGCCCTCCCCGGAAAACTTGCAGACTGTTCAAACAGAGAGCCTGAAAAATGCGAAATCTTTATCGTTGAGGGTGATTCTGCGGGTGGCTCTGCAAAACAAGGCCGAAACAGAATGTTTCAGGCTATTTTGCCATTAAGAGGTAAAATCTTAAACGTTGAAAAAGCAAGACTTGACAGAATATACGGGAACAACGAAATTCAAGCAATGGTTCAGGCTTTTGGTATAAACATAAGCAAAAACGAAGAAGAAGTTAATATAGAAAAACTTCGCTACCACAAAATCATTATCATGACAGATGCTGATGTCGACGGAGCGCACATTAGAACATTGATGCTTACATTCTTCTTCAGATATGCAAGACCATTAATTGAAAATGGTTATGTTTATATCGCACAACCGCCTTTGTATAAGATTACAACAGGCAAAACTTCAGAATATCTGTTCAATGAACACGCATTAGACAAAATGTTAAAAGAACGCGGTATTAAAAACCTTTCACTGTCAGACAAATCAAAGAAAAAAGTCAAAACAGGTGATGACTTGCTTGAACTTATCAAAAACATGTCAGCATTCTACAATTCATACAACAACCCTATTTTGAACTTGTATCCGGCAGTTGTATTAAGAGGTTTGGTACGTTCTAATATTGAAGTTGAAGATTTTGATGATCAGGAAAAAATGAATAAAATCATTGAATATCTAAACCATTACCTGCAAGACCACGCACAAAATTACAATATTAAGGAAGCAGAGAATTATAAATGTTCACTAAAATACAATCCTGAACTTTCAAAATATTCAATTCAGTTGAATTTAAACGAAGAAGAACACGTGATAATCAATCAAAACATAATCAAGAGTTCAGAATACAAACGATTAAAAACAGCTTATCCGTTAATAAGAGATTACCTGATTGAGGAAGAACAAAGCCTGATTTTAGAAACAGACACAGAACAGTACGAGATCACATCATTTGAAAAACTTCAAAAAATCATTGATGACAGAGGTCAAAGAGGGTTAACCATCCAGCGTTTCAAAGGTTTAGGTGAAATGATGCCGCAACAGTTGTGGGAAACAACAATGGATCCGGCAACAAGAACATTATTGAAGGTTAATATTGAAGATGCAATGCTTTGTGACCAATTGTTTGACGTATTAATGGGAGATAAAGTTGAACCCCGTAGGGACTTTATTGAAGCTAACGCTGTATATGCAACAAACATTGATACATAGTTTTCATAAATATAAAAGCGGCAGTTAAAAACTGCCGCTTTTAATTTGCTTATTAGCAACCAATTTGCTATAATCAGAATAGAGAGGTATTTTATGAAACAAGAATTTATATTTTTAGGGCCGCCGGCCTGCGGTAAAGGAACCCAAACAGGAAAACTTGCAGATTACCTTGGACTCCCACACATTGATACCGGTTCTCTTTTGAGGGCAGAAATCAAAAACGGGACAGAGAATGGGAAAATTGCAAAATCTTTTATCGATAAAGGTCAGCTTGTACCTGTTGAATTGGTTGCATCAATAATAGGTGACAGATTAGCACAAGAGGATTGTAAAAACGGGTACATTTTAGACGGATACCCAAGAAGTATTGAGCAAGCAGAAATGCTTTTGGAAATAAACGAAAAAAACGACAAAGAACCTGCAAAATTTACGGCAATATACTTTGATTTGGACAAAGAAATTTTGTTGAGCAGAATTGTAAATCGCCGTTCTTGTCCAAAATGCGGAGAAATATACAATTTAAAATATCATCCGCCAAAAACAGACGGAGTTTGCGACAAATGCGGAGAAGCTTTAACTCAAAGAAAAGATGATAACGCAGAAACAGCTCAAGCACGTTTTGACACATATTTTGCAGAAACTGCCCCGCTGATTGAATATTACACAAAAAAAGGAAGTCTCCGAACTTTAGATGCAAACGGCAGTATTGATGAAGTTTGGGAGAGAATGTTGGAGATTATAAAATAAAATGATAAACAGAAAATCAAAAGACGAAGCAAAAAAAATGAGACATGCCGGACACATTGTTGCACTTGTCCACAAAAAAATGAAAGAAGTAATAGAACCCGGCATTTCTACAAAAGAACTTGACAGTATCGCAATGCAAGTAATAAGAGAAAACCGTGCAATTCCTACATTTTTGGGATATAACGGATTTCCGGCTTGCATTTGTACATCAGTAAATGAACAGGTCGTACACGGAATTCCGTCAGAAAACGTTATCTTAAAAGAAGGCGACATAATAAGCGTTGATGTTGGAGCGACATACGCAGGGCTTGTTGGCGATAGCGCATGGACATACCCTGTCGGAAAAATTTCCGCAGAAGTTCAAAAACTTTTAACTACAACAGAAGAAGCTCTATTTGCAGGAATAAATCAAATGAGAATCGGCAACGTTTTAGATGATGTTTCAAGTGCTGTAGAAAGAGTTGCTAACCGTGAAAAATATGGGATAGTAAGACAATACGGCGGTCACGGGGTTGGACATGTAATGCATGAAGATCCGTTCTTATTCAACTACAGCGTTGGAGATAAAACTGTTCTAAAACAAGGCTACGTAATCGCAATTGAACCAATGCTAAATTTAGGCGTTGATGATGTAGTCGTTGCAGCAGATGAATGGACTGTCAGCACAGTTGACAAAAAGCCTTCCGCACACTTTGAACATACCGTAATGGTAACAGATGATGAACCGCTTATAATGACACAGTTAATGCCTGAGGGATAAATTATGACATATTACATAGGAGTTTCTTTATCTTCCGGCTCCTCAATCGATACGGGGGTTACCGTAATAGATGAAGACAACAACATAATTCTGGTAGATAAATTATACAAAATGAATGATATAATTTTCTTTTTCGAAAATTATTCAAATTTGAAATACTCAAAACTTTGCGTGGCACTTCCTTGGGACAGGACAATGCTTGAGGGCAAATGGAGAATTCTTGGAAAACCATACCAGCTTGTGTCTACAAACCCCAATATGCCAAACCGAGATAACTGGACACAGCGTTATGCCACACGCGGCTCTGAGTTTTTCAAAGAATTAAATGACAAAGGGGTTGAGGTAAACCGCTTTGAGCTTTATCTGACAAGACAAAGCCTGCATCTTAATTCATCATTCAAAGAAAGATCTCCTGCTGATTGCAAATTCTTACAACAAGCTCTCAGACTTGAATGGGGATTTACGGAGCTTCCGACAAATATGATGCCAATGTCGCAGTTAGAAGCACTTGTTGGAGCACTTTTGGCAAAAGAAGCTGACAAAAATCCTGAAAACGTCAAAAAAATCTTTGAATTTAGGGACTTAAACGTAATTGATGTTATAAAAGTTCCTCAATTAGTTTAACAACGTTTTGGTGAATTTCTTCAATAGATTTTTTGGCATCAAGAACCTTGACTCTTTTGGGTTCTTGTTTTGCTATTTCCAAATAACCTTTGCGAACCTTGTTAAAAAACTCCATACCCGCCGATTCCATACGATCCTTTTCACTTCCTACACGACTCATGGAAGTTTCGACATCAACATCAAAAACAAAAGTTATATCAGGTTTTCTGCCATTAACAGCCAAATCGTTCAGCATATTAATTCTGTCAATTGAAAGTCCTCTGCCATACCCCTGATATGCAACGGAACTATCTGTATGACGATCACACAAGACAATTTTGCCCTGCTCTATTGCGGGTTTCACGACCATATCAATGTGTTGCGCCCGATCCGCCAGAAACAGAAAAGATTCACACCGGTCTGATACATCACCGTCATAATTTAACAAGATATCTCTAATTTTTTCGCCGAGCCCTTTTGCCCCCGGTTCACGTGTTATTATAACGTCATAGCCTTTATTTTTAAGATAATCGGACAGCAAATTTAACTGTGTTGATTTTCCACAGCCATCAGCCCCTTCAAATGTGATAAACAAACCTTTTCCCATAAGAAAAATTATAGCACGAAAATAAAAAAGGATGGCACAACCATGTAAGTTGCGCCATCCTTTTTATTAGTATAATTTATTAGCCGATAAGTTCTTTAACTTCAGTTGCAAAAGCCTTTGGATCAATTTTGATACCAGGGCCCATAGTAGTTGAAAGATATACAGACTTAACAAATGTACCTTTAGCTGATGATGGTTTTGCTCTCAAAATAGCATCTGCCAAAGTTGCATAGTTTTTAATCAAGTCTGCTTCAGCAAATTGAATTTTACCGATAGGGCAGTGAATCATACCTTGCTTATCAGCTCTGTATTCAACTTTACCTGCTTTAGCATCTTTAACTGCAGCTGCAACGTCCATTGTTACGGTACCTGTTTTAGGGTTTGGCATCAAGCCTTTTGGACCTAAAACACGACCTAACTTACCTAACATACCCATACAATCAGGTGTTGCAATAAGTGTATCAAAATCGAACCAACCGCCTTCGATTTTTTCGATTATTTCTTCAGCTCCTGCAAAATCAGCGCCTGCTTCTTTTGCTTCAGTTGCTTTTGCACCTTTTGCAATAACACAAACCTTAACCTCTTTACCCAAACCAGCAGGTAACACAACTGTTGATCTGATTTGTTGATCGGCTTGTCTTACGTCAATACCTAATCTCATATGGCATTCAACTGTTTCATTAAATTTAGAAACTTCTTTAGAAATTTCTTGCAACTTTTTAACTGCATCAACTGCTGTAGAAGGTTGAACAAAACCTTCCATCATTTGTTGCATTTTTTGTTGTTTTTTAGTTAATTTACTCATTTTAATTTTTCCTTTCATGGTGATTGCGGACAAAATGTCCTTCCATTAATTTTCCCGCCTGTCAAATCAAAGATTTGTTCGTTCCTTCTGCTAACGCATCAGTCACAACGGCGGCATCGTAGTGTTACGTGTCCTCCCAGTCTTGCTCTCGCAAGCCTGCACCGACACTTCACACCGGCTTACGCATCTTTTACTGTAACACCCATAGCTCTGCAAGAACCTTTAATCATTTCAACTGCAGCATCCATAGTTGTTGCATTTAAGTCGTTCATCTTAATTTTTGCAATTTCTTCCAATTGTGCTCTTGTGATTTCAGCAACTTTGTCTTTGTTAGGAGCTGCTGAACCTTTTGAAAGATTAAGAGCCTTCTTAATCAATACAGGAGCCGGTGGTGATTTAGTAACGAATGTGAAGCTTCTGTCTTCATAAACGTCAATAACAACAGGAATAATGTATCCTGCTTGAGATTCTGTTTTAGCATTGAATTGCTTACAAAAATCCATAATGTTTACACCATGTTGACCTAATGCAGGACCAACCGGTGGTGACGGATTTGCTTTTCCTGCTTCAATTTGAAGCTTGATTTTTCCTACTACTTTTTTTGCCATTTTTTTCTCCTTTTGTGGTACTAACGGGGGCGTCCCTTCCACATTATTTGTAACTGCGGTACGAATATCGCACCATACTTTTATCTTAGCTGCTCAGATGCTTAGCCTCTTACAGCTTATTTATCTGCTTATATTCCAATTCAACCGGTGTTTCACGACCGAAGATTGAAACATTTGCACGAAGTTTAGATTTGTCAGGATACACTTCAATAATATCTGCAACAAAGTCTGCAAATGGACCTGAAATAATTCTGACCTTATCTCCTGCCTTAACATCAAGTTCAATCTTTTCAGTTTGAGATGATGATCTGTGAATGATTTTCTTAATTTCGCTATCACGAGCAGGTATAGGTTTCTTTGTTGAACCTACAAATTTTGTAACGCCTGCGGTGTGTCTTACAACATACCAACTGTCGTTGTCCATTATCATTTCAACAAGAACATATCCTGGGAATATTTTTTCTTCACGTTCTTGTTTCTTGCCACCCTTCATTTGAGTAACAGTTTTTTGAGGAACTTCTACTCTAAAGATTTTATCGCCCATATT
>JBGUSD010000050.1:0-8100 GCA_045132355.1 Candidatus Gastranaerophilaceae bacterium | reverse complement strand
GTGTACCAGGTTACTTTTGCATCAGCATCTGCCGTTGGATTACTATTGTCAACCCAACCATATGCAGGTTCTCCAAACTCGTCGAATAATTGGTCGAGTACAAATATCTTTTCAACATCTTTAAAATCATCGCTGAAAAATTCTTCACAATTTGCAATTAACCAAGGAATATCATCCAGGTGTCCGGTTAGGTCTTTGTTTACATCCTTGACTTTATCTCCAAATATATAATTCATGAGAGCTTCTTTTGCCGCTTGTTGGTCATCGTATTTGTCTTTTAAATCTTTATCTGCATTATAGCCTGCTGATGCAACTTTTTTTGTATATCCTTCTTTCATTGCAGATACGTAGCATTCTTTAAATTCATTGTACAATGTTTTGACTGCATCGTTAACTTCAGAAGGGTCTGAAATTTTATATTCAACAGTTATTTCAAGTTCTCCATTTGAGTCTTTTGATGTTTTATAATAGTATGTATTTTTTATAGATATATCTTTACCACTTTCTTCATCTTTAACCGTAGCAGTTTCTGTTATTGTAAATGTTGCATTATAAAGATTATCTTCAGATATTGTTGAAGGTTCAATTATTGAGGTAGTATTTCTTCCTGCTTCGATATTACTTTTTATTTCATAACCATCATCACTTGGGCTTATTGTGTAATCGTAGCATTTTATGACGGTGTCATCCTTATCATTACCAATCTCAGAGTACCTAAAACTGTATGAACCATTTTCCTCTGCTACTTCCTCTTCACTTGATAGTAATATTTCATTATTACTTGTGAAGCTTAAAGAATCATTTATATCTTTGTATAAATCGGCACCCTTTGTCATGTATTTCTGAGCAACACAGTAATTGATCATGTCGAGTAATGCATTATATGCGCTTCTTGAGTTTTTATTATTAGCCTCATTATTCAGCAAACCATCCATATAACCTTTAAATGGTAGGCCTTTTGTGTTAGTACTTCCATAATTAAATGCTTTATTGAGCAAATTTTCTTTCAAACTTTGTTCTACAGCACCGGTTAAGATAACATCTTTTAAGCTGTAGTTGTTATAAAGGTTTGTAAATTCTTCATATTTTGAAGATTGTAGGGTTTCGCCATATTCTTCATATGCTTTTGCTAAATCTTCTCTTGAATAGTCTTTAACATGATATGGTTGGTTTTTTTGATCTAAGCCCTGTATCTCAAAAGTATCAGGACATGCTGAATTTTTATCAAAATAGGTTGTTTTCTTTTCAAGATCATGGGCAAATAAGTACGCTTCCAAAGGATCACCCTCTGCTGCCATAGCTTCCCTAAATAATCTATCTTCTTTTTCTGATACTAAGATTTGTCCGTTAGGATTTATTAATGCATATTGGTTGTTATACGGGCTGAATGCAGTCAGAGAATTGAATGTCAGTTTTTGATATTGACTGTCTCCGGCTGTATTATAGTTTGTAAACATCATAGTTGCAGAGTTAAGTGCATTGATGTAATTCTCACTTACTCTTGAACTTTCTGTGGCAAGACGCATCTTGGAATTGTTGATAATCTGAGCCTTCAGCTCGTTATCAGCCATACGAGATGTGATTGATAATAATCTAGCTTGTGATGCTGCCATTCCCATAGTTGGCGTATTCCTTTCCTTGATGTATCCTTACTACGGTTTACGGCATTATTTATTGAAAACTTTAATATTTTACCCCTAATTGTTAACAAAATGTTACATTTGTAATTATAAATTTTTCAGCGCTTCTTTCAATTTCTTTATTTTCTTTTTATCAGTTCCGATTCCGCATAAGAGCATTGTTGATTTTTCATTTGTTTTTTCATCTTCAATGTTATATGTGTTAAAAAGTATGTCGGACAGCTCTTCGCCTGACATGTCGGGGTGCTTTACAAGTATTTTTGTTAAATCATCTCCAAAAAATTCACAATTTTGACATTCTTCTCTCAAATCTTCCATTTCATCTAAAAGCTGCTCAAGTCTCCTTTTCCCAAACCAGCCGTGAAGATAGTTTATTGTTTCCTCAATGCTAGCAAGCAATGGATAAGACGGAGATGTCGTATTTATCATTGAAAGAGCTTTTTTGACATTCAGGTTGCAGTTAGTATGGAGAAGCGCAGTCGGATTTAGGCCTCCTGCTGTTTTGTGCAGGGATTGAATGGTAAAATCTGCGATGTTAACAGCACTTTCCGGAAGTCTGTCAGAAAACGGGTATAACGCCCCGTGTGCTTCGTCAACAATTAAATAGGCACTGTATTTCTCACAAATTCTCTTAATTTTTTTTATATCTGAAACAATACCTTCGTATGTCGGAGATGTAATGATAAGTGCTTTAATATCATATGTTTTAAAATATTGTTCAATCATGTCAGGATCTGTTTCGAGCGGGATACCCCAATCTTCATCATACTGCAGGTCATAATATATAGGAATGCATCCGGCTAGTTTGACTGCGTTTAAATGACACGGATGTGCATCGCTCCATATTAAAACTTTATCTCCCGGTTTTGTACAAGTTAAAACAGAGGCAATTACGCCGCTTGTAGAGCCATTTGTTAGAAAAGAGGTAGAAGTTGTCTTGTATATTTTTCTTGCGCGTTCTTCGGCTTTAGAAAGGGCTTCTGTCGGATTGTGTGCATCAGTTTCCGATATATCAATTTTGTACATTGATTTTAGCGGATTATATATGACAAAATTTTGAGAATGCGAAGGTGTTGTAAATAACAGCTTCTTGTTTTTTTTCTTTAAAAGTTTTGTAAGGCTCATATTACTTGTTTTTTATTTCAATGCTGCGTTTTGAGCAGTATTGTGTAAGTATCATCTTATCTTTGTTGTCTTTGTATTCAAATCTGCCTGAAATTGTATAGCCTTTTTCATTATTTTTTTCAATACGAATAGGTGAGAATTTGCATTCAATATTTTGTTCTTCAGAAAGCGGCAATGTAATTGTATAATTACCCTCAATGTTTATATTATCAGTTGTTTTAAATTTCATACCGCCGGCAGATATATCAAGAGTTGTAATACGTTTGTTGCCGTCATCTGAAATTAAATCTAAGTCCAAAATGTACTTTATACGTGTATATTGACGTCTTTGTAAAAACTTGTGTTTTGCCGGACTTGCTATAATCAATGTTTTGCCGTTAATTTCTTTAGGGTAAGAATCAAAGCACAATGTCCCGTGTGGTGTTTGAGTATAAAATTCGCAATAATTGCTTCTTAAAAAGCCGTCTGCTTCATAGTCCAACTCCAGCGTAAAACAATCAGGTTTTACATCTGTTATTGTGCCCTTGTTTGCAAATTTGAAGTCGTGCGGAACAATTATAACCCTTTGATCTTTTGAAATTAACTCTCTCATATACTATCCTTTCATGTTGTTATTATTATAACTTATTTATTTAATTTTGTCAGCAACTTTACAAAAGAAAAGCCCCACAAATGTGAGGCAATTTTTGAGCAATCAGAAGAGTTGAGGATTTACAATATAATAATAATTTATTTTTTTGTGTTTAAATTGTCTGAATTATTAATTTTTGAACAAAAAAATAGCCCCCGAAGGAGCTATTTTTTGTGTTACTTATAACTTCTAATCTTTTAAGAAAGATTCATAGTTTCGTGCCAACAGGTGTGTTCTGACTTGGTTTACCAAATCAAGAGCAACACCAACCATGATTATTAGTGAAGTTGCACCAATACCTTGCAAGGTTCTGATATGTGTTATATAACTTGCAAGTGATGGAACAAGAGCAATAATACCAAGGCCCATTGCACCGATGAATGTAGTT
This sequence comes from Candidatus Gastranaerophilaceae bacterium, assembly GCA_045132355.1. Taxonomy (GTDB): domain Bacteria; phylum Cyanobacteriota; class Vampirovibrionia; order Gastranaerophilales; family Gastranaerophilaceae; genus SIG32. Next base: position 4,316 of record JBGUSD010000050.1, on the reverse strand, counting down.
TTTGTAAGTATTGCATCAAGTGCGTCTGCTGTCGGTTTGCCCGGCTTAATACCCGGAATTGATGAACCGTATTTCTTTAGGTTTTCCGCTATATCTTTTGGTTGCATATTCGGCATAATTGATGCGTAGAAAAATGTCAATGCAACAATCAGCAAGAAGTATAGTACATAATATGCAATTCCGTCAGGACTTAATATGTGGTTAAGATTCATAACTACATTCTTTACTGCAGCAGACTTGAAGTTAGCTTGTCCGACTAAGCTTAAAACTGTTGACGGGAATAATAAAATTGCAATCGCAAAGATGATTGGCATAACTCCGCCAGGATTAAGTTTAAACGGTATAAAAGAATTCATTCCGCCATAAACTTTGTTGCCAACTTGTCTTTTAGGGTTTACAATAATAACCTTTCTTACAGCTTCGTGCATGATTACAATAAATACCATTGCCGCAAAGAATATTGCAAGTAACAATGCTAAATTCATTTGCAATCCCGGACTACCTGCTATTAATTGTTGTGTTCTTGCAGTGTATACAGGAATACCGGATAGAATACCAACAAAGATTATCAATGAACCTCCGTTGCCTATACCTTTTTCGGTAATTAATTCTGATATCCACATAACAAGTACTGAACCTGCCGTTAACACTACAACAGAACTTATAAAGAACATTATAGGGTTAAGGTTCGGTAATACTGCACCAGGTAAATGATGCAAGTATAACATAAAGATTAAGGATTGAAATACTGCAAGTACTACCGTAAATATCCTTGTGTACTGTGATAATTTTCTTCTGCCAGCTTCCCCTTCTTCCTTTTGTAATTTTTCTAAAGATGGGATTACTACAGATACTAACTGAATGATGATGGATGCGGTAATGAATGGTCCGATACCTAATGCAAATATTGATACCGTACCCAATGCACCGCCTGAAAATAAGTCCAAAAAGCCTATTATATTGTTTCCTTGGGCAATATCAGAAAATACTTTATTGTTTATCCCGAACAAAGGCATTTGAACCCCTAATCTGAAGGCTGCTATCATCAGAAATGTAAACAAAATCTTTTGTTTAAGTCCTGATGCTTGCCACATTGACATCAAATCTTCAGTTGTAGGCATTTTAATTCCTTGTGCCATTATACTAACTCAACCTTTCCGCCTGCGGCTTCAATTTTTTCTTTAGCTGATGGTGTTACATAAGTTGCCTTTACGGTAACTGCTTTCTTGATTTCGCCGTTACCTAATATTCTTAAGCCGTCAGCTGATGGATGTACTCTTTTTGCTTCTTTCAGAACTTCTAATGACACTTCTTTAAGTCCTAATTGAGCAATTCTGCCTACGTTGATCTCAGCGTAGTTAAGTTTATTTATAATTTGGAAGCCTTTCAATTTAGGAAGTCTTCTGTATGCAGGCATTTGACCGCCTTCAAAACCTCTTTTTGCGCTGCTTCCTGAACGTTGGCCTTCACCGTTGTTACCACGGCATGATGTCTTACCGTGTCCTGATGATCTGCCGCGTCCTACTCTTTTTGATTTGTGTGTTGAACCTTCTGCAGGTCTCAAATCTTCTAATGTTACTATAGTTTTCTTCTTTACCATTTTGTTTTTCCTTTTTAGTTTGCCGCTCGCTATTCACTGTCGTTACACTAGTAACTGTACGCGGCTGTGCTTTTACTATTTCACAATCTCCAAAAGATGTGAAACTTTGTTGACCATACCCATGATAGTTGGAGTTTCGCTGTGTTCAACGATTTGGTCTTTCTTTGACAAGCCCAATGATGCTACAACTCTGCGTTGTGCTTCAGATGAGCCGATTAAACTTTTTACAAGTTTAATTTTTATTGTGTTTGCTTTTGTTTTTGCCATTTTTATTTCCCTTTATTTGTTTATCTGTAATTAATTTAATAATTCTGCCATTGTCAAACCACGTTTCTTTGCAACATCTGAGAACGGTGTCAATGCTTTTAAAGCATTAATTGTTGCATATGCTGCGTTAAGAGGTGATTTTGAACCTAATGACTTAGCCAAGATATTTTCAATGCCTGCCAATTCCAATACAGGACGAACCGCGCCGCCTGCGATAATACCTGTACCTTGTGATGCAGGTCTTAGCATAACTTCGCCGGCTCCTGACTTACCAACAATTGGGTGAGGAATTGTTGTTTTAAAGATAGGAACATTGATAACATTTTTTCTGCCATCTGCAATAGCTTTTTGGATTGCAATGATAACTTCTGCTGCTTTTGCACAGCCAATACCAACTTGTCCTTTTTTGTTACCTACAATTACGATAGCACGGAAGCTAAGTTTCTTACCACCTTTAACAACTTTTGTTACACGACTGATTTGAACTACTTGTTCTGTCCATTCGCTTTGAGGTTTTTCTTCTACTGTTTCAATCTTTTGTTTTTTTGTGCTTCTAGAACGTCTTCTAGATTGTCTTTCCGCCGGAAGTTCTTCTGCTGGGGCTTCGGTTGTTGCTTCTTCAACTGTTGCGGTTGTTTCTTCAACAACTTCTTCGGCTGTGATTTTTTCTTCGTTTTCCATTAATTTTACCTTTCGTTAATTTGTAAAAACTTTCTTATTTTTGCATACACCAAAAACAATGCTAATATTAGCGATTTTGAATATGTATGTGAGTTAACTTTTCTGACCTTCTTAACTTAGCACAAAACAAATAATAAATCAAGTATTAAAAAACGCCGGATAAAACCGGCGTTTTTACTTTTAAATGTCTAATGATTTTGATATGAGTTCCCCAAAGTTAGAAACTTTTGTATATGGTCGATTTTTTATATAACTTGCAAAATATTTATTTTCTATGTCTGAGCTGGATTTTATTGCCTTTATAGCATAGTCTGCTATGGAAGTATTTACTTTCCCCAGAAGTACCCCCAATCTGCTAAAGCCCGAATTGTATATAAATTCTGATTCTGAAAACATTCTAACAGTATTAAAGTCTGCGGTATCAGTTTTGCCTGTTGTTACCCATAATGTTTCATATTTTGAAGAAGGTTTTCTTATTCCTAAGGATTTAAGTTTTTTTTCAGCTTGTTTTTTATCTTCTGCATGCTTTATATAAAAATCATAGATTTTGTTATAGTATTTACTTATTGGGCTTTTTCCGTACATATAGTCAAAATCACTACCATATTTGTGTTCTAGCATTGGAGCTACAGAGTTCTCAAATTTCTCAAATTCGTCTTTTGTAATAAGCATCCTGTATCTGCCTGTAAAGTTTTGTGCATTATTAATCTTTTGTATATTCATAATTTTCTCCGTTATTGAAACATTTCTTTTACTAATTCTTCTTCGCTTGAAACATTTTTTATCTTATTTCCCATTATATCAAGAAATTTTTGCGTATATCGATTTACTGCATTTAAACATGATGCAATATCATAAAGGTATGATGGATATTTCGCAGCAGAAAATATATCTTTTAGAGATTCCGGTGGCTCATAAATTTTGTTTGCGTATTTCATAAATTCCTCGGAGGACTTGTATGTAGTATTTTTGCCATTAACGATTGAAAGCAATCCATTAATATCTTTTTTGCCGGTTATAAACATTGCATAGTTTGAATTTATATGTGATAAGTCAAGCCCGTGATTCTCGGCATTCTGTCTCAGCCAAATTTCGCTGTAGCCCATTTCTTTCGCAGTTTCTCCTATTTTTTCATTAAGTGCCTGAGAAAATGGTGTTTCTCCTATTATGGTTACTATATCATCATACATTCTTTCATAGTACTGTTCCCTGAGGATATCTACTGTTTCTTCGTTATATAAGGCTTTCATCGGTATTCGGTATATGCCTGTGAAATTTTGATTATTAATAGGGTTTATATGCATACTTTTTATCTTTCTTTCATCATTGCCATTAAAAGGTCTTGTGGAGTTTCAACATCAATTATTTTGCCTTTGAATCTTTCTTCAAATCTTTTGGTCAACATTTTATATATTTCGTTTGTTACAAATATTTGTCTAAGATGCTTAGGCAGTTCCTCGTACCTTCTCTGTATTTCGTCTTGTTCTTTTTTATAATTGCTTGTGCCAAATATACTCTTAAGCCTATCTATAAAGCTTGGATGGGCTATTTTCCCTTGATCAGCGATAAAAGCCTTTACTTCATCATAGTCTTTTGTGTCAGTATATATTGTCAGGGTATCCATTTTGGGTTCTGTAATATCCAAACCATGATTTTTGGCATTCATAATCAGCCAATCTTTTGCATAACCGGTTTGAGAGCAGCATGTTTCATAATCTTGGGCGTACATTGGGGTAAAAATATTCTCCCCATGTTGTACCATAACATG